>JAQWKT010000056.1 GCA_029247685.1 Crocinitomicaceae bacterium
CCATGATTATCCTCTTTAAAAGACATTGATTTAAATGGTATTTTATACTTTTCAAGACTATCCGTAAAAGGAGGTATTTGAGAATAATCGACGTGCTGGTCTTTCATTCCATGCAAAATCAATATTGGTGTTTTAGGTAGTTGATCCACCCAATGAGTTACCGATCTTTCATTTCTTGCAGAAGATTTATTCTTTATATAATTAGGAATAAGATCCTCACATACGCCATCAATTCCAGGGTGGTATTTAATTGTTGAATCCATGTCTGCCATTCCACCAATATTAACTACAGCTTTTATTTTGTTTATTTTTCTTTTAAGGGTTAGGTAATTCATCATTCCTCCTCTGCTAACACAAAATAACCCTATTTTTGAGGTATCTGCGCTTTTAATAAAATGTAAAGATTCGATAAGGTTGGTAATGTCATTGACATCCTTCCCACCAAACTCTTCTTTTCCTTCACTGCCACTATTCCCCCTGTAGTTTGTTGCAGCAACCACATATCCCTTTGCTGCAAGTGGAGCCATATTTATTACCGCTGAACCTACTAAAAGGCTACCGTATTCTCTGTTTCCGCCTCGATTAAATAAAACACATGGATAATTACCCTCTTTCTTAGGTTTAACTAAAAAGCCGGTGACTAATAATCCATCACTCATGTATCTTAAAAAATAAATATTTACATCATTTAAAAAACTAAATTTCTCTGGGGATTTTTTGATGTATTTGCCAATCTTAAAAGATGAAACATTGCATAGAGATATTTTTAAAGTTGTATCTTCAAATGTTCCCCATTTTATTGATTCACTGTGTATTTTTTTATGATTATGACAAGAGCTCATTGTAAAAACAACAATAACCGTAAATAGGATAGTTAGGTATTTCATTTTTTTATTTAATGATCGTTATGTTTCCAGATTTATCTCCTTGATCACTGGATAAAACATAAAAATAAACTCCTGCTTGGAGTTCATTGTTATTAAGGTCAAACCCATTAAAAGCTTCTTTGCTACTATTTGAAATGAAAATTAAATTTCCCCATCGATTATAAATTTTCAGTTCAAATTCCGAACAATTTTCAAACAATGGGTTAATGGTAAACAAATCATTAATGCCATCATTGTTAGCAGTAATCACATTGGCTAATTCAAGTTTATCTATGGTAATAGAAGGAAGAACTTCCACATAAAAAGGAAAAGTGAAAACACAGATGCTATCTGCAAATAAAATCAAGTTTCCACCATAGGTGTTAGCATTCATAAACGTATGATTAAATGAATTTTGTGAACTTGAAATTTCGTTTGGAATGGTCCATAAAAGTGAATCAAGGGTAAATTCTTGCATGTTAATATCCGCATTAAAATTAACCAGTTGTCCGCAATTTGTAGTTGTAGAAACGGTAGCAGATGGAGATGGAGGAGGGGCTGGTATAGAAACAGAAGATTGAATTTCACAACCATTTTCATCTGAAATAGTAACATTATACGTCCCTTCTGATAATCCAACAGCTATAGAATCTGATGAAACCATATTTCCTGAAGAAGCTTCTTCCCACTCAAAGTCATGGATCATGGAGCAATTTATTGTAAAATCAACGGTTGCAATTCCATTTGAAAGTCCACAATAATCAGTTTGTAAAGTAAAAGCAACCGGGTCAACTGGTGCATTGGCACAGGTGTCTTGACATAAAAATAAATCGTCTATAAAGATTGATTTTTCTCCAGATAAATCAGGTGTTCCTGGATAAATTCCAGCAAATGCAATATAGTTATAGTTTTCACTTGGTGAAAATGAAATAGAATATAAATTCCAATTTAAATTAATAGAGTCCGATTTAATAGTTGCTAATAATTCATATTCGGGGTATAAGCTAGAACTAGGTGAATTTGTGTTTCCAGCATAAATACCTATATCGTAATTTGGTTGTCCATGAAATTGATTATGTGCCATTCTAAACTGAAGAGTATATTCCACACATTTTTTTAAATTCACTTGTTGTCCAAAAGATTCACTTGTTTCTCCAAAATCATCATTGACCATAAAATGAATGTAGCCATCTCCATTTGGTGTATTAAGATAGCCATCAAAGAAATTTTGAATTGGCGCATAAATTGATTGATTGTAGTTAATTATGCCACAATTATTAAAATAATCAGGTGTTCCTAAAAAAACTTCCCAGTTATTTAAATTGCTTAATTGATTTTGAGAACTTGGGCAAGTGCTATATTCTTCGAAATTTCCATTCTCAATAAGATTAGAAAGGCAAGGATATGTGCAATTTTCAAATGTTACCTGTATAGAATCTGGAGCGGAAAGACAACCATTTGAAGATTCTTTTACGACGTAATAGGTGGTTGTTCCAAGAAATTCATAGGCAACATAAAATGAGTCTGTTCCAAGTTCATTTTGAAGGCTCATGTCGTCATACCAATAGCTTCCACTATCTGAAATAATGGTAGTGATATTGTCGCCCAAACAATACCATAAATTAGGGGTGAAAATAGTTGGTGAAGCAACATTTTCGAGTGAAATATTAATGGTGTCAGAAAAGACACCACAAGAACTAGTTACTTCCACATAATAGGTTCCTGCAGAATCTACAGAATAGGTGGAATTTGTAGTACTATCTTGCCATATATAAGTGGAGCCTAAATTAAAAGCACTTAAAAGTAAAGTGTCATTTGCGCATATACTTGTATCTGGTCCAAGGTTAAAAGAGCTATTACATGGATAAGTAGCAGAAAAATCATCAAACCAAATAGAATATTGAGCTGCTCCTCCACTTAATATATCTAGCGTGTGATTTCCAGCCAAAACATTTACAGAAAAACAAAATTGTGTCCATGGTGTATTTGTCGGAACGGTTATATCTGGTCCAATCTGTACGCCATCAATTCCAAAGGAAAAATGTGAATTAGTTGTGTTTTGCCCTGAAGGACCAGATCCTTGAGGACCTGTATACCAAATACATAAGTCAATTAGTGTATCGGTAGCAAAATTTATAGTGCTTGATCTTATGTTATCTAATCCAGCATAAAAGTAAACATACCCCGTTCCACTATGTGCTCCTTGTGAATTTGTATAATTACTTCCTCCCATACATCCTCCATTGCCAACAGTATATAACGGATGAATACCATCTTCAACTCGCCCTGCATCGTTATTACAAGTAAATGAATTAGCACAAGAGCAAAGAACATTTGAGCCTAATTCAAAGTCGCCATTTATAATAATGTTTTGTGATAAATAAATAGGGATATTTAAAAGTAGAATAAGTATGAAAACTAGCTTACTTTTTGAAAAGTTATTTATTAGTTTAATCATGAAATGTCAACAATAGATTCGCTTTGGGTTTAATGAAAAAACTTAAAAATTAATTTTCACAGAACATCAATATAAAAAAAAAGGGGCAGAGTAGCCCCTTTTTAATTTTTTGAATATTATTATTTATTCCCTTTATCCATCTTTTCTTTAAGAGCAGCAAGTGCATCGATATCACCCAAAGTAGATTTCTCATTATTTTGGTTGATAGATTTTACTGCTTTTTTAGAGGATGATTTTTTAGTTTGTTGCTTAGTCTCAACACTTTCATTAAAAGTCTGTGTGTGAGAAACAACAATTTTTCTTGCGTCTTTATTAAATTCTATCACTTTAAAATTAAGTGTATCATCAAGTGTTGCAAGCGTATCGTCTTCTTTCTTTAGATGTTTGTAAGGGCAAATAGCTTCTAAACCATAAGGTAATGAAACAATTCCTGATTTATCTTTCATAGAAGTAATCGTTCCTTCATGAAGAGATCCTTCAGTAAAAGTAGATTCAAATATATCCCATGGGTTCTCTTCAATTTGTTTGTGGCCAAGAGAAATTCTTCTGTTTTCTCTGTCAATTTCAAGAACAACAACTTCCATGTCTTCCCCAACTTTACAGAATTCAGATGGATGTTTAATTTTTCTTTGCCAAGATAAATCAGATATATGTATCAATCCATCAACTCCTTCTTCTAATTCAACAAAAACACCAAAGTTTGTGAAATTTCGAACTTTAGCATTGTGTTTAGAGCTAACTGTATATTTTGTTTCAATATTTTCCCATGGATCTGGAAATAATTGTTTTATTCCTAGAGACATTTTTCTTTCTTCTCTATCTAAAGTAAGAACCTCAGCTTCAATATTATCTCCAACATTCATGAAATCTTGAGCAGATCTAAGATGTTGAGACCAACTCATTTCAGAAACATGTATTAACCCTTCAACGCCATTAGCAATTTCAACAAAAGCACCATAATCCGCAATTACAACAACTTTACCTTTTACTTTGTCACCAACATTTACATTTGCGTCAAAAGCATCCCATGGATGTGGATGAAGTTGTTTAAGACCTAGTGCTATACGTTTTTTATCATCGTCAAAATCAAGAATAACTACGTTTATAGTTTGATCTAATTCAAGCATTTCTTCTGGATGATTAACTCTTCCCCAAGACAAGTCAGTTATGTGAATTAATCCATCAACTCCTCCAAGATCAATAAACACACCATAGGAAGTAATGTTTTTAACTACTCCTTCAAGAACCTGTCCTTTTTCAAGTCCAGCAATAATTTGTGATTTTTGTTCTTCAAGTTCTGCTTCAATAAGTGCTTTATGCGAAACAACAACATTTCTAAACTCTTCATTAATTTTCACAACTTTGAATTCCATGTTTTTTCCAACATAAAGATCATAATCTCTAATTGGTTTAACATCAATTTGAGAGCCTGGTAAAAATGCTTCAATACCAAATACATCAACAATCAATCCCCCTTTAGTACGGCATTTAACAAAACCGGTAATGATTTCTCCAGTTTTTAATACTTCGTTAACTTTAATCCATGCTTGGTGCATTCTAGCTGTTCGATGAGATACAACTAATTGTCCAGATTTATCTTCTTGGCATTCCACATATACATCTACAGTATCTCCTACCTTTAAGTCAGGGACGTATCTGAATTCATTGGATGCAACAACTCCTTCGGATTTGTAACCAAGATTAATAATAATTTCTTTATTTGTAATACTGGTAACCACTCCTTGAACAACTTCTTTTTCTTTAATTGAATTAAGGGTGTTTTCGTATTTTACTAATAATTCTGATCTTTCTGCTTTCGTATATCCGTCTAGTGATAATGCATCCCAATCAAATGCTGCAGTTTCCTGCGATATTGTTTCTTCAGCCATGGGCTTTAAATTTGTATTTCAAACGCCTACATCGTTTAAAAGTGTTGTTAAACAAGCTACATTGTAGGTGGTAGCATATAAATTTGAGTTTGCAAAGATAACTAAAAATATATTCATTTATCAAAAGTTTTTCATTTTTAATGATTTTATTCAATTATCTATTTATTTTAGTCTTTTTATTATTGTAATGTATGAGTAGACCAAAGGGAAAAATCATTGTTATAGGTGGTGCAATTGATAAGGGTAGTTTTACGGAATCTAGTTTTACGGATTCTGTTGAAGGAAATTTAAATCAATTTGAAAGGGGGATTTTAGATAGAATTGTAAATGAATCAAAAAATGGAATTGATTCAAAAATTGAGATTATTCCCACCGCTTCTAGAATTCCTTTGGTTGTAGGCAATGAATATGTAAAGGCATTCCAATATCTCGGAGTTAAAAACGCTAATATTTTAAATATTAGAAATAGAAAAGAGGCAAATTCAATGGAAACCATTAAACGAATTGAAGAGTCAGACGTTGTTTTTTTTACTGGAGGAGACCAACTTCGTTTAACCTCTCTTATTGGAGGAACACCAATTCATGATTTGATTATAAATAAATATCTTACGGACGACTTTTTGTACGTTGGAACTTCAGCTGGAGCTGCATCAGCATCAAAAAGTATGATATATCAAGGTTCTAGTCAAGAAGCTTTATTAAAAGGTGAAATTAAAATGACTAGTGGTTTTGGTTTAATAGATAATGTTGTTTTTGATACGCACTTTGTTAAACGAGGTAGAATAGGAAGATTGTTCAATGCAGTTTCAAGTAATCCAAAAACACTTGGAATAGGCTTAGGAGAAGATACAGGGCTTTTAATAACCAAAGGGGTAAAAATGGAAGCCATTGGGTCAGGATTAGTTATTTTGGTTGATGGAAGGTTTATAAGCGATACAAACATCACAGAGGTTTCATTAGGAGAACCAATTTCTATTAATAACCTTATTGTGCATGTATTAAGTTTTGGAAATACCTATTCTTTAAAAACCCACCAATTAAATATTCGAAAAAAACGATTAAAAAGCTCTTTAGTAAAATGAAAATTATAATTCATGGTGGTTTTTTTAGTGAATCATCGCAATCCAATGATATAAAAAAGAAAAAACAAGAATCTCTTAAAAATATTGTTTTAAAAGCATATGATTATTTAAAATCAAACAATTCACTTGATACAGTTATTTATGCAGTAAAATTACTTGAAAATGATCCGCTTTTTAATGCAGGACTAGGATCTCAAATTCAAAGAGATGGGGAAATCAGATTAAGTGCATCTTTAATGGATAGTAAAACCAATAAATTTAGTGGTGTTATTAATGTTAAGGATATTAAAAATCCAATTTTACTTGCAAAAAAATTAAGAGAAGAAGAAGATAATGTATTATCAGATGAAGGAGCAAATAGTTATGCTAAAAAAAATGGTTTTTCGCATTACAATTCAGAAACAAAAGAGCGAAGAAATGATTATAACCTTAATTTGAAATCCTCCGGAACAGGAACTGTAGGGTGTGTTGCATTAGACTCAGAGAGAGTCATTTCTGCGGCAACATCAACTGGTGGAAAAGGATTTGAGTTACCTGGAAGAGTTTCCGATTCTGCAACTGTTGCAGGTAATTATGCAAACAAGCATTGTGGGGTTAGCTGTACTGGTGTTGGAGAAGATATTGTTAGTGCAGCATTAGCGTCTAAAATAGTAACACGAGTAAGCGATGGAATGACTTTAAAAAAATCGTTTGAAAAATCATTTAGAGAACTTGAAGAGTTTGATGGTTTTGCTGGTGCTATAGCAATTGATTCAACTGGTGAAATTTATTATGATGAATCTCACCCTAAAATTGTTTTTTCCTCGTTTGATGGAGAAAATCTTGTTGTCTTTAATTAACTAAGTTTTTTATTTCTAAAGCTTGTGCCTAGTAAAACCCAAAAAACTGGAGCAACTGCGATTACACTAATATTAAATGTAGCTTGTATAAGATATGCCGTTATCATAATGAAAATAAGAAAACTCTTTTCTTTCTTTTTTTGATCATATAAGTTTCTAAAGGATAAAAAATAAATGCTTATTAAAATTAAAAGTGCAGGTATTCCAATAGTGCTTGCTGTATGAAGATATTCATTGTGAGCTTTATCAATGGTAGTTCCTTTAATTCTCCAGTACTCATTTAAATCTTTTTTAAATTCCGTTTGTAAAGATGGTTTTAAATTTTCAGGACCAACCCCTAAAAAAGGATGTTTTTTTATGACTTTTATGGTTATTTGCCATATTTTAAGCCTACCTGAACCCCCATACTCATCCTTTTTTTTAAATTCTGTTTTTATTGAACCTACTCTATTTGTTAATGTCGATTCTGATTTTTTAAGATTTAATAAAAATAAAGAACAAGTAAATGTTAAGCTTATAATAAAAAAATGAAATAGATACTTTCTTTTAATAAAAATAAAATAGATAGTAGATAGAATATAAGTATATGCAAATGCGATCCATGTGCTTCTCGTTTTTGTTGCAATTAATGCAGAAAAAATAATAAAGCTTATTAATAAGTAAAATAGAGATTTAGGTTTTATTGAAAACCGATTGTTTTTATTGCTCCAGAAGTACATTGCACAAGGAAGTGGTAAAATCATTACCATTAAGCTTGCTAAAAAGTTTTGATTTCCAATTGTAGAAAAAATCAATTTTGGATACCTCATATAGATAACTAATGGATCGTACTCAAAGAATTGTACCATAGCATAGATACCAATAATAGACATGCCTACTAAAAAAAGAGTTATTTTTTTTTGAGTAATAGTTATATAGTTCTTCGCTGCATAAAATAAAACTCCATAGATAAAAATGGTGATAAACCCTTCATATCTTCCATAGCTAGGTATAGCTCCTGTGAATGCTAATAATGGTTTAATTGCAAAGATACTTGCAAGAAAAGTCAATAGAATAAAAAAGTATAAAAGTTTTGCTTCGATATTTTTGTCGATATACTTATTTCTAATCAAAAGAACTACTAACAAAATCCCTGAAATAGTTATTAAAGGGCCTTTAATTACATCAAAAATATCAATGCCTGGAAATGGTAAAAATCCAAGAGGCATAAAACAAGCCGTAATCCAAAGAATGCGGTCAATCCATAAAGTGTTTTTTTCTAAAATATTTTATAGTATTATATATAATGCGATATTAATTAATATAAACAATAAAAAAAAATAAGGACTTTTAAATCATTTAAATTTTAAGATTAATTCACCTTTAGTCGAAACTATTTAAAGTACTATACGTAAAGGTTAGTGAATGAAAAAAATAGTATTATTTCAGATTTTCATATTATCCTTTAATGTTTATTCAGAAACTAAAAGGCTTACAAGAAGCGAATACATCATTGCTTGGACAAACGTTGCTGTTGATCAAATGAATCAATACAAAATTCCAGCAAGCATCACTTTAGCACAAGGTATTTTGGAGTCTAATAATGGGAATTCTAAATTAGCGATTAATGGAAACAATCATTTTGGTATTAAATGTCATAAATGGAATGGTAATAAAATGTTTTTAGATGATGATAAACAAGATGAATGCTTTAGAGTTTATAAAAACGCAAAAGAATCGTATAAAGACCACAGTCTTTTTTTAAAAAAATACTCGAGATATAGTTTTCTATTTGATTTAGATATTACCGATTATAAATCATGGGCGAGAGGTTTGAAGTCTGCTGGATATGCTACAAATCCTAAATATGCTGATTTATTGATTAAAATAATTGAAACAGAAAAATTATATCTTTTTGATCATAATAAGCAAACAATGTTAGCTAATTCAAAACCTCCTTTTTCTATTTCTAAAAGATTAAACTTTCATGAAAACAAGGTAAGTTATATAGATGTTGAACATGGGGACACCTATTATATTATATCTAAAAAATATGGTTTAACACTTAGACAACTTCATAAGTTTAACGATTTTTCATTGAATAAAGATTTTTTAGAAGAAGGAGATATTGTTTGCTTAAGCCCTAAACGTTTTCGATCAAAAATGAAAAAATATACAACTACTCAAAAAATGAACTTGTATTCAATTTCACAAAAAACAGGAGTGAAACTAAAAAAAATAAAAAAATTAAATGCTCAATTTACAGAGCAAGAACTATTACCCGTTAATACAATGATATTTCTTAAATAAACCAGTTTTAATTAAGATGAAATTGTTGTTTGTTTAAAGAAAGGGTTGTCTTTATGGCAGCCTTTTCTTTTTTTGTATTTATTTAAAATTAAATATTTTATGTCTACAGCTTCTATTACATATAAAGGAAACCTAAGAACAAAAAGCATTCACAATTTAAGTAATTCGGAGCTGTTTACCGATGCACCAATTGATAACAATGGCAAAGGCGAAGGTTTTTCTCCAACAGATCTAATTGTTACCGGATTAGGTTCATGTATTTTAACCATAATTGGAATATATAGCTCAACTATAAATGTAAAATTTACACACGGAAATATTGAAATTGATAAAATTATGTCTTCGAAACCACGAAGAATCTCTGCAATAAATTTAACTTTAAACATTAAAGGAAACGGTTGGGATAAAAAAACAACTAGTAAAATTATAAATGCTGCAAAAAATTGTCCGGTTTTTTATTCTTTAAACCCTGACATTGACATTAAATGGAAAATTGTCTCTTAATTAAAAGTCTATGAAATACAAAAGCAAGAAGTATGATAATTATATATATGGATTACGAGCAGTGATAGAAGCGGTTAACGCTGATCGTGATTTAAATAAAATAATGATTCAGAAAGGAATGCAGAAAGAGCTTTTTTTAGAATTAAAGAATGCTTTAAAAAGAAAAGATTATCCATTACAATTTGTCCCTCAAATAAAATTGGATACATTAACAGAAGAAAATCATCAGGGGGTTATTGCTATTGCTTCTCCTATTGAATATAAGAAATTCGAATTATTGGTTGATAATTGGTTAGAAGAAGGAAAAAAGCCATGTTTTTTATTATTAGATAGAGTTACCGATGTTCGAAATCTTGGAGCAATTGCTAGAAGTGCTTTATGTCAAAATGTGGATGCAATAGTTCTTCCATCAAGAGGGTCTGCCATGGTTACTTCTGATGCTATAAAAACTTCAGCTGGGGCATTAAATTCTTTACCTGTATGTAAAGTTGACCATTTAAAAGAAGCTCTTTTTTATCTTCAACAATCTGGAGTTAAATTAGTTGCATGTACAGAAAAAGCGAAAAAAAAGGTGTATGAATCTGATTTAACTGGTGCGATTGGAATTTTATTAGGATCCGAAGAAGATGGAATTAGTAATGAGTTATTAAGAATGACCGATGATCAGGTTAAAATCCCAATGTATGGTCCTATTTCGTCCTTAAATGTCAGTGTTTCTGCTGGAATGATTTTATATGAAAGAACCAGACAGAATCTATTTTCTTAAATTTTCAGGGATAGAACATACGGGAATAGGCAACATTTTATGTTGATTAATTTTATTTAGACTTTTATATATATCTAAAACTTTTTGTTCTCTTTCATTAAGTTTATCTTGCTTATTACTTTTATAGGACATTGCCCATTCTAATTCTTTATAAGAAGCCCCAATTTGATCTTCATCGGTTCTTTCATCTCCCCACAAACCATCGGTGGGTTTTGCTAATTGTATTTTCTCAATTATATTCAATTCTTTTGCTATTTCAAAAACTTCAGATTTAAGTAAATCCGCTATTGGGCTAATATCAACTCCACCGTCTCCATATTTGGTAAAAAATCCTATACCAAAATCTTCAATTTTATTTCCTGTTCCTACAACTAAACAGTTTTCATTTTGTGCTATAGCATATAAACTCATCATTCTTAACCTTGCACGACTGTTTGCCATGGATAAGTTATTTTCTTGTACTTCATTTGGCAAAGATTTTTTAAACGATTCAAATGAATTATCTAACTGTATTTCAAGGCTAATAGTGTTTAAATAATTATTTGTTAGCTGGGTAATGTGATTTTTTGCTCTGTTGTATTCATTGCTATTTTGTTTGATAGGCAAGTTGACTAGAATAACCTTTCGATTAGAAAGTGCACAAAGAGAAGAAGTTACTGCAGAATCAATACCACCAGAAATACCAATAACAAATCCATTCATATTGGCTTTAGAAAGATAGTCATCCAACCAATTTACAATAAACTCAATTGTTTTTTTTGCTTTCAAGAGGGTTAAAAAAGAAGCGTAAATTTAAGTGTTAATTGGTTTAAAGTAGATTTGTTTGAAAAATAATTATTTTCAGGAGGGAAAATTAAATTAACTCCTTGATTAAATAAAGTTCTATTTTCTTCTTTATTATCCCAATGATTAGGGGTTATGCCGTAAAAGAAGCCAATTTCCCCAACTAGACTTGTGGAACCTGAAAAATTCCATTCGGCTCCTCCAAAAAATCCAACAGAACCTCTATAAAAAAACATGTCGCCTGAAGCGGACATGTTTAAATTTTCAACATTGTCTGTTTGTACCCCATTCATGGTTGTTGAAACTCCTAAATCGTTAATTTTATTAGAAACTAAAAAGCTATTCTTGATTCCAAATTTTGCAAAATATCTAAAATCGCCAATAAAGTCAGTCCTAAATAATAGCATTAAAGGAATGGTTACATATACTGGTTTTTGATTTCTTTCTTTAAGAAGAAATGTCATGTCTGCACTTGTTGAATCATAATTAACTCCGTCCTTTTTTTGTAATATTCTTGTGTCGTTGTAATGGTAATGAACAGAATTTACTCCATCAATGGAAGGAGCTTTATATTTAATGGTTTCAAAATCAAATTCTAACCCAGTACTTATGCCTAGATTGTTAGAGTTTTTAAATGGTTTGTGCAATCCGATTCCAATTTTAAAAATAGAACCAACTCCATTTTTATCCATTTTTGAGGTTCCCATTTTAGTTAGGTTCAATCCAAATCCTCCAACTAATCCAGCTTGGATTTTTTTATCAGCAATTTCTTGAGAATAAATAAGGTTAAATGGTATTAAAATGGATAATATGGTACAGTATAGAATGTTTTTCATGACTTCAATGTGAATTTTAATTAATGAAATATTAAATTTGAACAAAGTTAAAAAAATGCATTGTATTCTAAAGAATATATTTTTGTTTTCTCTCGTCTTTTTTTTTATAGGCTGTGATTCAGATCCATTGGATATTGATGTTTCTGATGTCAAAGTAGATATAAAGTTTATAAATATAGATTCAATGTATACCAATTCACCTAAATCGCATCGATTGAAGTTGCATCATCAATTTTTATCAACGATTGGCCCATTGTATAATAGAGCGTATAGAGATTATATTAAAATTGATTTTAATACCGATTCTTCTTTTTTATCGACTTTAGACATATATTATAAGGACCCTTATATATCTAAACTTCAAAATCAAATTCAAAAACTTGGGAAGTTAACTAAAGAAAGAGAAGGTATTGTTAATGGGTTTAAGCATTTACGCTTCTACTTTCCGAAGAAATCAATCCCTAAAAACGTTGTTTTTTTAACGACTAAATTTGCATATAAAAATCCTGTGGTCAAAGATGATATAGGTGTTTCTTTAGAATGGTATTTAAGTCAAAACGATCTTGTAATTAAACAACTTCCTCTTGAAAATTATTTTAAAGAAGAGATGAACAAAAAATATCTCGTAAGGGATGTACTACAAGAATGGATAAAGGAAAAGTATTTCAGTAAAAACAATGGCCAGTTTTATGAAAAAATGATTTATTGGGGAAAGATTTTATATCTAACAAAAGCTGCGTTGCCCTATCTTGATGATGCGATGGTTTGTAGATATTCTTCTAGTGATTATGCTTGGGCGACTAAAGAAGAAAAAAATATATGGAAGCATCTTGTAGATAATGAGATGCTTTTTAAAAAGGACAATTTAACAGATTATAATTGGTTTTTAGAGGCTCCTTTTACTACTGGACTTGGAAACGAAAGTCCCCAACGAATAGGACAGTTTATTGGATACAAAATGGTATTATCCTATTTAGAAAAGAAAGTAGAGGGCTTTTCTTGTAGTCAAAATAAAAGAATTTCTCCAAAGGAATTATTGGATATTCCAGCCGAAGATATAATGCAAGCTTATAATATAAATACTAAATAAATGTCTACTAAACCTATAAACAAAACTTCTCAAATAGTTATTGAAGTGGAAACAAATGAAAATAAACTTCCAACGGATATCAAATGGTCTGCATCCGATTCAGGTATTGAAAACAATATTTCAAAAGCATTTTTTCTGTCTGTTTGGGATCCTAAAGAAGAAAATACGATGAGAATTGATCTTTGGACAAAAGACATGAATGTCGATGAAATGAAAAAATTTTTTCATCAAACTCTTTTATCCATGGCAGACACATTTGAAAATGCAACAGGAGAACACCTTATTTGTGAAGATTTAAAAGACTATTGCTATCATTTTGCAAAAAAAATGCATCTAATTAAAGAATGATAGTTCTAAAAAAGTTAAAAGTTTCTCATGATTCTCCAATTAACTATTATTCAGATTGGATTCCATCAGAATTAATAAATGAGTTTATTGGCAAAGAAGTTTCTATAAAATGGTCGGGAAGGTATGTTTGTCAATCTTGTTCAAAAACACCAACTAAATTATTTGGAGAGGGTCTATGTTATTCTTGTTTTAAATCAAGTCCTATAGCTGCTCCATGTATTCTTCATCCTGAAAAATGTAGGGCCCACTTAGGAGAAGGTAGAGATGTGGAATGGGAAATAAAGTATCATTTACAACCTCACCTGGTATATCTTGCTGTGTCGGATGTTGTAAAAGTAGGGGTGACAAAACATACGCAAGTTCCTATTCGTTGGATTGATCAAGGGGCAATAAAAGCGATTAAACTTGCAGAAACATCCAATCGTTATGAGGCTGGTTGTATTGAAGTTGCTTTAAAAGAAAGATATACGGATAAAACAAATTGGCGTAAAATGGTGAAAAATGAAGTTGACCCCTCCATTGATTTAATCGAAGAGAAATGGAGCTTACATGAAGAGTTGCCATTTGATATGCAAGATTTTTTTTCAGAGGACGATACCGTTTATGAATTTAATTATCCGGTTGAAAAATATCCCGAGAAAATAATTTATGCATCTTTAGATAAACAAAATGAGGTAAAAGGTAGATTAAGAGGCATTAAGGGACAATATTTGCTATTTGAAAATGGAATGGTTTTTAATGTTCGTCGTCATACCGGTTATGAAGTTATTATAACTTAATATATTTGTATTAATAAAATAAAATATGAAAGTCAATCCTCAATATAATTCAAAAGAAAAATTACTTGCTTTATATAATAAACCATTATTGGAACTTGTTTATGAAGCAGCGACAATTCATAGGGAATATCATAATCCAAGAGAGGTGCAAATGTCTTCATTAATTAGTATTAAAACAGGTGGTTGTTCTGAAGATTGTGGATATTGTCCACAAGCTGCAAGATATAATACTGGTGTTGATGCGGAACGATTAATGGATGTTGGTATGGTTATAGAGCGAGCTAGAAATGCCAAAAAAAATGGATCTTCTAGGTTATGTATGGGTGCCGCTTGGAGAGAAGTTAAGGATAACCGAGATTTTGACAATGTTATTGAGATGGTCCAACAAGTTAATTCGATGGGAATGGAAGTTTGTTGCACCTTAGGAATGTTAAGCGATGATCAAGCAAAAAGATTAAAAAATGCAGGCTTATATGCTTATAATCATAATTTAGATTCTTCTGAAGAATATTATACAGATGTTATTTCCACAAGAGAATATAACGATCGATTAAATACGATTGAAAATGTTAGAGATGCGGGTATTTCCGTTTGTTCTGGTGGTATTATAGGGATGGGAGAGAAGATTGAAGATCGAATTGGATTATTAATGAGTTACATGAAAATGGATAATCCTCCAGAATCTATTCCAATAAATGCTTTGGTTGCTGTTGAAGGAACGCCATTAGAAGACCAAAAAGAAATTGAATCATGGGAAATAATAAGAATGGTAGCAACAACCAGAATTGCATTTCCTGAGTCTGTGGTTCGTCTATCTGCCGGAAGAACTTCCCTTTCTATGGAAACACAAGGAATGTGTTTTATGGCTGGAGCAGGATCTATTTTTGCAGGAGATAAATTACTAACCACTCCAAATCCAGAGTTTAATGAAGATAGCGAAATGTTTAATATACTTGGTTTAATCCCTAAAAAACCATTTCAAGATGGATGTCAACCTGAAAGCAATAAGGATCTGATAATAGAAAACAAAAAAGCACTTGCTGAGAAACGGAAAAAAGAATTAGAAACGGCAAGAGAAAACACCATAAAATTAAAATTCAAACCTCGAGTTATAAAGACTGTTGATTCCTCACTTAATGAAAAACAACTTTCTAAATAAATTAGAAGAAAGAAAATCCAAAGGAATACTTCGTAAGCTCGACTCTTTTGAGTCTTCTATAGACTTTTTCAGTAATGACTATCTTGGTTTATCAAAAACACCTGTCACAGTTTCTCTTTGCGGTTCTACTGGATCTAGATTATTATCAGGTAATTCTATAGAAGCAGAACAATGTGAAAAAAAAATAGCGCTGTTTTATGGTTCTGAAAAGGCCTTGGTTTATAATTCAGGATATTCGTTAAATGTAGGGTTTATTTCCTGTCTTACAACTAGACATGACTTGGTTTTATATGATGAAAAAATACATGCAAGCATAAGAGATGGAATAGGCCTAAGTAGTGCAAAATCGTATTCCTTTAAGCATAATAATTTAATAGATTTGGAAAGGCAATTAAAAAAAAATACCTACTCAAACGTATTTATTTTAATTGAAAGCTTATACTCGATGACAGGTAAATGTTCTAGTTTGCTAGATATTTATGATTTGTCTAAAAAATATAATGCAAAATTAATTGTTGATGAAGCGCATAGTATTGGTGTCTTTGGATATCAAGGCAAGGGCTTGTGTTATCACTATAACATTCATGATAAAGTCTTTGCAAGAGTAATCACCTTTGGAAAAGCATATGGTTTAATGGGAGCTGCTGTTCTTGCTTCTAATCAAACCATTGATTATCTAATCAATTTTTCAAGATCTTTTATTTATACCACTGCTTTGCCTTCTAATATATATGCATGTATTTCAAATAATATTCATGATTCGGATATTAATTCATTAATACATAAACTTAAGGGAAATCTGCATTATTTTCACGAAAAGTTCAAACATTCTCTTTTAATATCTGATGCTAATTCCCCCATTCAAATTATTCAGTTGTCTAGCAATAAAAAAGTTTCTCTTTTATCAAAAAAATTAATTGATTCTGGAATATTTAACAAACCTATTTTTTCTCCAACTGTTCCAGAAAATGAAGAATGTATAAGAATTTGTTTTCATGCCTTTAATAATCAAAATGAAATCGATACATTAATTAATGTTTTAACTGCAAATTGTCCATGAAAATAGGTTTGCTTTCCGATACGCATGGAGAATTAGATGATCGTGTTTTGCATTATTTTAAGGAAGTCGATCAGATTTGGCATGCCGGTGATATTGGATCTGTAAAAGTTTTAACTGATTTAATTAAGTTTAAAGAAACGGTATCTGTATATGGCAATATAGATAACACAGACATTAGAAAAGAAAGCCATGAATATGTTTTTAAAACAATTGAAGGTCTTAAATTTTTAATGATTCACATTGGAGGAAAACCAGGTAGATACAGTAAAAAAGCATATTATTTAATTAAAAAATATAAACCAAATATCTTTATTTGTGGTCATTCGCATATGTTATTTGTTCAAAAGGATAAAAATCAAAATATTCTTTGTTTAAATCCAGGAGCATGTGGTTATAAAGGATTTCATAAAGTTAGAACGATTCTTAGGTTTGATATTGAATTAAATCAAATTAAAAACCTTGAAGTTATTGAGTTGGGAAAAAGAAGCAAGTTACTTGTTGATTAATAAGCTAGTTATGCTATATTTATACTACATATAATTTTAAAATTACATTTTATGACAAAAAATATACTTTTACTTTTCTTACTTAGTTCTAGTCTTGTATTTTCTCAACAACAAATTGGTAATTCTGATTTTGAACAATGGGAAAATGTTGGTGCACCTAATGAAGAACCAATAAATTGGAATAGTTTTAAAACAGCTTCCGGATCGTTTGCTTCTTTTGCTTCTAAACAAATTGAACAATCTTCAAATGTTAGACCAGGATCTTCTGGCACCTCCAGTTCTCGAGTTTATTCAGTAAGTACATTTGGTATTGTCGCTAATGGAAACATGACCATAGGTAAAATTAATATGGGTTCTACTTCTCCGGCTGCAGCAGAAAATTACAATTACTCGGTGGTTTCTGATTCAAATTTTTCAGAGGCATTAACTAGTTCTCCAGACTCTATAGTTTTTTGGGTTAAATATACTCCTGTTTCTTCTGGAGAGGAAGCTCGAATGAAAGCTGCCATTCATGATAATTACGAATTTAGAGATCCAACGGATGCCAATTCTGCAAGTCATTTGGTAGCAACTGCTGAGCTAAATTATCCTTCTACCGCTGGAAATTGGGAAAGAAAAAGTGTCCCTTTTGTTTACTCTGGACCTTCTACTAGTGCTGAATTTATTTTGCTAACATTTACAACCAATAAAACCCCTGGAGGTGGAGATGGAAGTGATGAAATACTTATAGATGACGTGGAGCTTATTTATAATTCAAATTCCATAACCGGTATTGTTTATAGCCCATTAAATATTTATCATTCAAACCAGCAACTTTTGGTTAATTCAAACCAGCAACTTAATGGGAAATATCAAATTTTTTCTTCTACTGGATTAGAGGTAAAAAATGGACCTATTTCTTCTAAAATTGATTGTAATTTAAACCCTGGAATTTATTTTTTCAAATACAATTCTAAAGGAAATATATATACGATTAAGTTTTATGCTAATTAAGTTTAATTGCATATGAAAATCAGACTGATTAGCTGTTTTTTTATTCTTTTTTTCTTTGTTTTTTCCTACGCTCAAAAAGGAATAGTAAAAGGCTATGTAAAAGACGATAATGGCCAAATTCTTCCTGGTGCATCCGTTATATATCGCTCAGACATTACTATTGGTTCAATTACCGATGAAAATGGTTTTTACCAATTAAATCTTCCAATTGGAAAATGTAACCTTACCTGTAGATACACCGGAATGATTACAGATACTTTATCTGTTCAAGTTCTTGAAAATAAATCCATTGATTTAAACATTCAATTGAGTCAAATTTTATTTGAATTAGAATCTGTAGATATTAAAGTTGGAAAATTTGATAAACCACTTGAAGAACAGACGGTAAGTCTTGTGGTAATAAAGCCTCAATTAATTGAAAATAAAAACACGAGAAGTATTGAAACTGCACTTGATCAAACTCCTGGATTAAATATTTTAGATGGAGAACCCCAAATTAGGGGAGGAAGTGGATTCACCTTTGGAGTTGGATCAAAGGTGGCGGTGATTGTTGATGATATGCCGATGCTTTCTGGAGATGCAGGTAGACCTGAATGGGGGTTTGTGCCTGTTGAAAATATCAGTCAAATAGAAGTGATTAAAGGTGCTTCATCTGTTCTTTCTGGTAGTTCGGCCCTGTCAGGAGCAATTCATATCCGTACAGCTTATCCTCGTTCAAAGCCATTAACTAAAGTAAATATTTATAATGGATTTTATTCTTCTCCCTCTGTTGAAGGGGCTAAATGGTGGAGTGGGGTTCCATTGATTAGTGGAGCAAATTTTTTACATTCTAGACAAATTAAGTCTACAGATGTTGTAATAGGTGGTAACTTAAATTATGACCATGGTTATATTGGTCCTCCTATACCTAGTCAGTTTGTTACCGATACGGTATCCAATTTCTCCAATGAACAAATGAGTTCTAAACGAGCAAGAATAAATTTTAATATTCGGAAAAGATCAAAAAAATTACAAGGACTTAATTATGGCGTTAATGGAAATGTAATGCTATCTCAATCAAACATGTCATTTGCATGGCTTGATGATACTACAGGTCTTTATAGAGCTTATCCAGGAGCGGTTTTTCTTCAAAATCAAGTTATTTTTAATATTGATCCGTTTCTTAATATCTTAACCCAAGCTTCCGGAAAACATCATTTTAGAACTAGAGTTTTGTTTTCGGATAATCAAATGACGGCGAATCAATCCAATAGAACGACGACCTATTATGGCGACTATATGTTCCAAAAAACTTACCCGCAACTTAAAGGAATTGATTTTATTGGGGGAGTTACCGCTTCATTAACTGATTCTTATGCCTCTATGTATGCTGGCGGAGGAAGTCCAAATAATGAGTTGTTTAATTTATCGGCATATACTCAAATTGAAGATAATATCAATGAGACATTAAATATTTCCGTTGGTGGTAGATTCGAATACTATCAATTAAACGATACGATTAAAGCGTTTAAACCTATTTTTAGAGGAGGAGCAAGTTTAAAAATTTATCAAGAAACTTATATCAGAGCATCTTATGGTCAAGGATATCGTTTCCCAACGATAACAGAGCGTTATATAAAAACGGGTATCGGTAATTTTGGTGTTTTTCCAAATCCAAATCTTTTGCCTGAAAGTAGTTGGAATGCCGAAATAGGCATCAAGCAAGGTTTAAAGATAGGAGGGATAATGGGCTATCTTGATTTGGCTGGTTTTTGGCAAGAATATCAAAATACAATTGAATACATGTTTGGGATTTGGGATTTGGCTAATCCAAACTCCCTTGCAGGATTTAAATTTTTAAATACTGGAGATTCCAGAGTTCTTGGAATTGACGTTTCTTTTGCTGGTCAAATTAAATTTGGAAAAAAATGCAAGGGAACTTTTTTAACAGGTTATAATTATATTGTCCCTACAACATTAAATCCTGATTATGTATATGCTGTTGATGATATGAATAGAGAATATAGTTATAACTCTACTTCACTTGATTCAAACAGTGGGATATTAAAATATCGTTTTTTACACAATGTGAAATTAGATGCAGAAATAACGTATGATTCCAAAATTTCTTTTGGAATGAGTGCTAAATATTTCAGTAAAATAATAAACATGGATGGAGTAATAAAAGACTTTGAAGAAATAACCTTTAATTCTGGTGGTGATTTACAAAACATTCGTTATATGGATTATTTCGAATCTCATCGATTTGGAAATTGGATATTAGATGCTCGATTTTCATTTAATATGAATGAAAAACATAAATTAGCAGTTATCGCAAGTAACTTTTTAAATCGCAGTTATTCCCTTCGGCCACTTAAAATTGAAGCGCCAAGAACTGTTATGATACAGTATACTTTTAAGCTAGATAAAAATTAATTTCAATAAAGTTATTTGTAGTTTAAAAAATAATTAATTTTGCCCCACATTTAATTAAATAAGATATTAATATGTCAAGTAAATACCAATCCTCCATTGATGCGTTCATGGAAAGTGTAAAAGGAAAAAATTCTAATGAAACAGAGTTTCTTCAGGCGGTTGAAGAAGTTGCAGAAGCTGTAATTCCAATTATTGAAGAAACCCCTAGATACAAGAATTCTAAAATTCTTGATAGAATCGTAGAACCTGAACGTGTTATTATGTTTCGAGTTCCTTGGTTAGATGATAATGGCGATACACAAGTTAATCGTGGATTTAGAGTAGAATTTAATTCGGCTATTGGTCCTTATAAAGGTGGCTTAAGGTTTCATCCGTCTGTAAATCTCTCTATTTTAAAGTTTTTAGGTTTTGAACAAATTTTTAAAAACTCACTAACAACATTACCTATGGGTGGTGGAAAAGGAGGGTCTGATTTTAATCCAAAAGGAAAATCAGATAATGAAGTAATGAAGTTTTGTCAATCGTTTATGACCGAATTATCAAGACATATTGGTCCAGACACAGATGTCCCTGCAGGAGATATTGGAGTAGGAGGAAGAGAGATTGGATACATGTTTGGTCAATACAAACGAATAAGAAATGAATTTACCGGAGTTTTAACCGGAAAAGGACGAAACTGGGGTGGTTCATTGATTAGACCTGAAGCTACAGGATATGGTACGGTTTATTTTGCTAAAGAAATGTTAGCAGTTAAAAATGATTCTTTCAACGGAAAAATCGTCGCGATCTCCGGATCCGGAAATGTAGCACAATATGCCTGCGAAAAGGTCACTCAACTAGGCGGTAAGGTTGTCACATTTTCAGATTCAAAAGGATATATTTATGATGAAGAAGGAATTGATGCTTCTAAATTAGCTTTCGTTATGGATTTGAAAAATGTAAAAAGAGGAAGAATTTCAGAATACGTTAATCAGTATCCAAATGCAAAGTTTATTGAAGGGGCTAGACCATGGTCAGTAAATGTAGATGTTGCTCTTCCATGTGCAACTCAAAATGAATTAAATGGCGAAGAAGCACAAGAATTAGTTAATAATGGAGTTACTTGTGTTGCTGAGGGGGCAAATATGCCATGTACTCCTGAAGCAATTGAAACTTTTCAAAAAAATGGAGTTTTGTTTGCTCCTGGAAAAGCTTCTAATGCGGGTGGGGTTGCAACTTCTGGCCTTGAAATGTCACAAAACTCTCTTCGTTTATCATGGAGCTCAAAAGAGGTGGATGATAAATTGCATTCCATCATGGTTTCCATTCATGAAGCTTGTATGAAATATGGAAAAAATGAAGATGGTTCAATTGATTATGTTAAAGGAGCTAATGTCGCTGGATTTGTTAAAGTTGCAGATGCAATGATAGACCAAGGCTTGGTATAATTAGTTTTCTTGTGAAAATATTTAAAGCCACTTTTGTGGCTTTTTTTATTTATCTATAATTCTAATTTCCACTCTTCTATTAGCAGTTCTTTCGGATTCATTTTTTTCGGGCAAAGCATGTTTTGGATATTTAGAGCTATATCCTTCATAACTCATTCTGTTCTCAGAAATATTGTTTTCTAATAAATAGGAATAAACTGTTTTGGCTCTATTTTCTGACAAATTTTGATCATCGATAAGACTACAACAAATATGTCCTTCAATTTTAATTTTCAAATTAGGATTATTTTCCATTAGCTTTAATAATTCGACTAAAATAGGCTTGGATTCCTTAAGCAAAATTGGGCTTCCTCCAATAAAGTTCATGTTTTTCAATTCAATTTTATCCCCTTTTTTTGCATTTTTAATTTTCGCACGTATGCTTTGTGTTGCCTTGTATATTATTTTAACCGTTCTATCCTTGTAATACCTTTTTGATGCATTTTTAACTTCGCCATGATTGATTATTTTGGATTTATTTAAATTAACACCATTGATTTTTTTTAGCAAATCGATAGTCGATTCATTTCTTTTTTTAGAAAGTTCTAGGTTTTGTTTTTTAGTTCCATTTATATCGGTATATCCTATAATTTCAATGATTTTAGTAGATGAGTTTTGTTTAAAATGATTTTTAATGACTTGTTTATTTATTTTACCAATAAATGCACTGTTATTTTGAAAATAAACTTGAATGGTATCTTGTGCAATGAAAATTGGAGTAGATATAAGAAAATAAAAAATAATGAATATTCTCATACACTTATAAAGTAAAAATTTAAAATTAGTTACTCTTAAATTAAGAGAAGTTTAATTTTTGTTGAATTTGATGGATGTCTTTTTGAATTTCGTTTATCGATTTTGTTATTCCTTTTTCATCCTGGATTATTTCGGGTAGTTCTTCTGAAATGTAATTTACAAACTTCCAGATTTCTAGAATTTGGTCTACATGAATCATATAGGGTTTGTATATTGGATTGGTCGAACATAATTGAAAAGATTGTTTTTCTTTTATCATGTTGTTTACCACTTTAAATACGATGCCATCCTCTAGGGTAACAATAATACATGGTGTCCCTGATTTAATCGTATTCCAATCCTGAATAAATTCGCCGGTTACATAGGATCCATCATAAACAGGAGGCATCGAGTCTCCTTTGATTGGAAAAGATCGATATTTTTTATGTTTGGAAAGAAAAGGCAAATGAAATGTAGGAAGAATCTTTAAGTATTCTGGGTCTGCATACCCAGAAACATATCCTGCAGATGCTTTAATAGGGATTAGTTCAACTAATTCTTCGTTGTTTTGATCAACCATTGCTGTAAGAACTCGAAGTTTTTGTCCTTTAATATCTGTAGTATATTTTTTTTCTAGATTTACCCATTCCTTTTCAGAAAATTTGGTAAAATCGTTTCGGCATAAATCATCTACTGAAATTTGATAGTAATCTGCTATTTTGATTAAAATATCAATCCCTGGAATGGACACGCCATTTTCATAACCACTGTAGGTTGATCTATATAAATTAAGGTTTTTCGAAACTTCTTCTTGAGAAAATTTATTTCTGTTTCTTAGTAGTTTAATGTTTAATCCTATCTCCATAATAGATTTAAAATTACATAAATATTATATATTAATCAATTTTAAGATTAAAAATTAATCAATTAATTAAGAATATTCTTTTAATAACTACTTATTGGTATATCATTTGAGTCTAAAAGAATATTAATTTTGTATAACTAAATTTATCATTATGTCCGAAGTTGAAGAAAACCAAATAAATTCTCCAGAAAAAAACAAAAACAACAAGTCAAATTTAATTTTGATATTCTTATTGATGATTTCTTTTGCAGGAATTGCATATTTGGTATGGGATTTAAGAAATAAAGATGCTATTAATGCAAAACAAGGAAAAGAAATTGCTGAGGTTAAAAAAGAAAAAAATACTACAACAAAAATCTTAAAAGATTCTCTTGTTTCAATGATACAAGATTATGACAAATTAATTGAAATAGATGTTTCCAGAAAAGCAGAATTAGACTCTTCAAAACAAAAAGTAATTGAAAATTTACTTAAAATTGAAAAACTTGAAAAATCCAATAAGATTAATTATAGACAATTATTAGAACTTTCAAAAGAAAATGAGACTTTAAGAGGGATAATGCGTGGATATATAAAGGAAATAGACAAGTTAAACACTTTAAACAAAAAAATAAAATCCGATTTAGATGAAACGCAAACCAAACTTGATTCTACTTCTACCGAACGAGATCAATTTAAAAAAGAGGCAGAACTTCGAAATGAACAAGTTAAAAAAGGATCGGTGTTAAATGCATATGAGTTTTCCTCCACAGGAATGCGTCTTAAATTGAATAAAACTACTACAGAAACCAATAAAGCTAGAAATACGATACAAATAAAATGTGCTTTTCAAATCGGTTCTAATCCAATCTCTTCTGCTGGTGAAAAAACCATTTACATGCAGGTTTTAGATGCAAATAACAAAGTTTTACAATATAGATCTAATGCAATATTTACCTTTCAAAACGAAACTTTGCCCTATTCAGAAAAAAGAACCATTGATTATCAAAATAAATCGATTAATGTTTCTATTTATTATGATTTAAGAGGGGAAAAATTATCTAAAGGAGTATACAAAATAAAGATTTTTTGTGATGGTAGTTTAATTGGAACAGATACTTTTGCTTTAAAATAAATTTATGATCGATATAACCAATCAAGGCCATGTTGAATGTGCTATTTTAAATGGGATAGCAACTATTGAATTTGGACATCCACTTAGCAATTCATTGCCCGGAAAAATCCTTCGTAAACTTGCTGCCGAAATAACGCAACAAGGAAATAATTCGGAGGTTAATATAATTTTATTAAAATCTAGTGGAGATAGAGCATTTTGTGCGGGAGCTAGTTTTGATGAGTTGCTATCCATAGATGATAAGGAAACTGGAAATGTTTTTTTTCAGGGCTTTGCAGAAGTGATAAACGCTTGTAGAAAATGCCCCAAGTTAATCATAGGAAGAGTGCAAGGAAAAGCAGTAGGAGGTGGAGTTGGTCTTGCTTCAGCGGTGGATTATTGTTTAGCTACTAAATTTGCTGCGATTAAGTTGTCTGAATTAGCTGTTGGTATTGGACCATTTGTAGTAGGTCCTGCTGTTGAAAGAAAAATTGGTTTATCGGCAATGAGCTCCTTGGCAATAAATGCAACTGAATGGAGAAGTGCCGATTGGGCATTTTCAAAAGGACTTTATACGGATGTTTTTGATAGTGTGGAAGAGCTAGATAATGAAATAAATAGATTAGCTAATCAATTAAATAAATCAAACCCTGAGGCAATGCGTTTGCTTAAAAAGGTTTTCTGGGAAGGAACTGAGCACTGGGATGATTTATTAATGGAACGAGCAGCAATGAGTGGCGAGCTTGTTCTTAGTGATTTTTCAAAAAAATCAATTTCAAAGTTCAAAAAGAAATAAACTAGATTTTTCCATTTTGGATTTCATCCACAATTTCTGGATTTAAAAGGGTAGAGGTGTCTCCTAAATTAGAGACATCACCTTCCGCAATTTTCCTTAATATTCGTCGCATTATTTTACCAGATCGAGTTTTAGGCAATCCCGAAACAAATTGAATTTTATCAAGTTTTGCTATTGCTCCAACTTGTTTGGTTATAAGGGCGTTAATATCATTTCTTAAATGAAGCGCCTCCTCTTCATTGTTTGGATTATTTTTTACGATAACATATCCATAAAGCGCATTTCCCTTAATGTCATGAGGATACCCAACAATGGCAGATTCTGCAATGTTTTCGTGTTCATTTATGGCTTCTTCTATGGGGGCTGTTCCAAGATTATGTCCTGAAACAATGATAACATCATCCATTCGTCCAGTTATTCGGTAAAAACCGTCCTCATCTCTTAAAGCACCATCGCCAGTAAAATAATATCCTGGGTAAGCGGAGAAATATGTTTCAAGATAACGTTGATGATTTCCCCATATGGTTCTTGCAACAGAAGGCCATGGGAACTTAATGCATAAACTTCCAGATACATTATTTCCATGTAATTCTTTTTTATTTTCATCCATTAAGCACGGTTGAACTCCAGGAAGAGGAAGAGTGGCAAATGCAGGTTTTGTTTTAGTGATGTTTGGAAGTGGAGAAATTAGTATTCCACCGGTTTCGGTTTGCCACCAAGTGTCTACAATAGGACATTTGCTATTTCCAATGTTTTCATTGTACCAATTCCAAGCCTCTTCATTAATAGGTTCTCCAACGCTACCTAATACCTTTAAGGAGGATAGGTTATGTTTTTTCACCCAATCGAGTGATTCTTTAGCAAGTGCACGAATAGCCGTTGGTGCGGTATAGAATTGATTTACTTTATGTTTTTGGACCACTTCCCAAAATCTCCCAAAATCAGGATAACTAGGAACTCCTTCAAACATAACAGTGGTTGCTCCATTTAATAATGGCCCATACACGATATAGGAATGACCGGTAATCCAACCAATATCCGCAGTACACCAATAAACGTCATTTTCTTGATATTGAAATACATTTTTAAAAGTATATGCTGAATAAACCATATATCCTCCTGTGGTATGCATCATTCCTTTTGGTTTTCCTGTGGATCCAGAGGTATATAAAATAAAAAGAGGATCTTCGGAGTCAAGAATGGCAGCCTCACAAGTGGAAGAAACCTTTTCAAGTTCCTCATGAAGCCAAAGGTCTCTGTTATTTTGCATGTTAACATCTTCATTTGTTCGTTTAACAACAATAACACTTTCTATTGATTTACAGTCAGTTAATGCGTTGTCTACTATTTTTTTAAGGTTTAATGTTTTCGCACCACGATATCCTCCATCGGAGGTAATTACTGTTTTACAAGAACAGTCTTGTATTCTTGTGGCTAATGCAAGCGATGAAAAACCTGCAAATACAACAGAATGAATTGCTCCAATTCTAGCACATGCTAAAACAGTGATAGCAAGTTCTGGTATCATTGGCAAATAAATGCAAACTCGATCTCCCTTTTTAATCCCATTATTGAGTAATACGTTTGCCATTTTACAAACTTCATGATGAAGTTCTTTAAAACTAATGTGTTTTGCTTCTTCATTTGGGTTGTTTGGCTCAAAAATAATGGCAGTTTTATCGCCTTTATTTTCCAAATGCCTATCAATACAATTAAAAGAGATGTTTGTTTTTGCTCCTTCAAACCATTTAAAATCAGCAGATTTCATGTTGCATTTATAAACATTATCCCATTTTTTAAACCAAGTAAAGTTATCTGCTATTTCCGCCCAAAACCTTTCTGGGTTTTCTGTCGACTGCTTATATTTGTTTGTATAATCGCTTTCGCTTTTTATTAATGCATTCTCCATTTTAAAGTCATTGTTTGTAGCTAATTTACTTATTTTGATTACATTTTTAATATTTAATTTTTGTTCAATTTAATTGTTTTCTGATTTTACTAACTAATTTATCTTTATTAAGTAATCAATTATTGCTTTTTTTAAATTTATTATTTGAATAATAGGCTGTATATTTATGATCTAAATAAACCATATCATGCCTAATACTTTCTCCTTAATAAAGAAACAATATTTATCATTACTATTTTTCTTTCTTGTAACCACTCCTCTTTTTTCTCAACTAAATCTTGATTCTGTTTCTCACCTTGATTATCAAGCACTTCATGGGGCTAATTTAAATGACGTTTGGGGATATGTAGATGAATTTGGTAATGAATATGCTATTGTTGGTACAACGCTTGGTACTTCTGTAGTTGATTTAAGCAACCCTGCTAATCCTTCTGAGATATTCTGGTTGCCTGGTAGTCAATCGATATGGAGAGACCCTAAGGTGTTTGGGGATTATGCATATATTACCACAGAAGCAGATGATGGTTTGGCTATTATTGATTTAAGTCCTCTTCCAGCATCCTCCGTTTTGCCAACCGCTGTCTACACAGGGCCATCTACGAACTCTTGGTTATCTGCACACAATTGCTTTGCAGATGAAAATGGCATCCTTTATATATTTGGAGCAAATAGAGGGAATGGAGGTGCAATTATGCTAGACGTTAATGCTAGTCCAATGGACCCTGTTGAAGTCGGCGAATTTGATGACTGGTATGTTCATGACGGATATGCAAGAAATGACACCTTGTATTTGGCACATATTTCTGATGGATTTTTAAGTATTGTAGATATCAGTGATAAGTCCAATCCTTTATTGTTAGGCACCCAGAATACGCCCAATACTTTTACCCATAACATTTGGTTATCCGATAATGGAGAAGTGGTGTTTACAACCGATGAACTTTCTGGATCATTTGTTGCTTCCTATGACATAACTGACCCAACTAATATTTCGCAACTTGACAAAATTCAAAGTTCACCAGGACAGGGAGTTATCCCTCACAACACCTTTGTTTTTAATGATTATTTGGTAACCAGTTATTATTCAGATGGAATTACTATTCATGATGCTACATACCCATATAATTTAGTAGAAGTTGGTAATTACGATACCTATCCTCAGCAAACTACTTCTTATGATGGATGTTGGGGGGCATATCCATATTTTCCTTCTGGTTTAATATTAGCTTCTGACATGGAAGAAGGATTATTTATTCTAAACCCAACTTATCAAAAAGCGAGTTATCTTGAAGGTATTGTTACGGATCAACTAACATCTGCACCTATAAATAATGTGTCGGTTCAAATTTCAGGGAATAACCAAGTAGATTATTCCAACACCACTGGATTTTATGCCACAGGTATGTTGGCTATTGGTTCTATAGATGTAACCTTTAGCAAAGTTGGTTATTTCCCAAAAACAGAAACAATTTCTCTTTCTCAAGGAGTAATTACTAATTTATCAACACAACTTACCCCAATTCCTCCTTATTCCCTTACAGTTAAAGTACAGGAAGCAGGATCGTTAACTCCAATTTCAAATGCAAATATTAAACTTCAACATGCACTTATAACACATACAGGAACTAGTAATGGAATAGGAGAAGAAACATTTACTCTTTTTTATCAAGATACATATGATATCCATGTTGGATTATGGGGACATGATTATGCTTGTATGACTCAAGTTTTGGATCAAAACACAGGGGTTTTAACTATTTCATTAGTAAAAGGTTATCATGATAACTTTGAATTTGATCTTGGGTGGAGTGTTTCTGGAACTGCAGCAAAAGGCATGTGGGAAAGAGGGAAGCCTAACGGGAGTAATGGAACTTCTGCGCCAGATGACGATAGCAATTCTGATTGTGGTTCTAGTGCTTATGTTACTGGAAATGCAGAAACCAATAATGCTGATTTTGATGATGTTGATGATGGAAATACGATTTTAATTTCTCCACAAATGGATCTAACCACCTATAATAATCCTGAGATTATATTTGATTGGGGATTCTTTAACTTTTGGGGCCCAGGTTTAGTAGACGACACCTTAACGGTGTTTTTGTCAAATGGATCTCAAATGGTTAAAATTTTTGAAACCGGTTCATTAGGAAATATTGCTTTTCAATGGAATCAAGTTTCTTTTTTAGCGACAATGTCTGGAATAGTTATAAACAATACCATGCAAATTGTTGTAAAAACATCTGATGAAGATCCAGAAGTTAATATAACAGAAGCCGGATTTGATAATTTCAGAGTTGTTGAAGGCATGTTAACCAATAATATTAACGAGTTAATCAAACCTTCTGTTTATCCAAATCCGACAAATTCGATTGTACATATACAAAATACTCCCGAAGGTTCGGTTCACGAACTCTATGATATACATGGAAAATTACTTCAAAAAACAAAAAAAACCTCGTTTGATTTGTCCAAATTTTATGGAAATGTTTTTATTATAAAAATTAATGAATTCACACATAGAGTTATAAAAGAATAAGTGTTGATTATTCCTGCCCTATTTTCTTTTTATG
>JAQWKT010000058.1 GCA_029247685.1 Crocinitomicaceae bacterium
GAAAAGGTTCCGATTCAACCAATGCCTGCAAAAGGGGAGGATCCTTATCGATGGAATTGGGATGCTCCAATTTTAGTTTCCCCACACGATGCGTCTACAATCTATTTTGCATCCAATAAAGTGTTTAAGTCTTCAAATAAAGGAGACGATTGGTCAGTTATTTCTCCAGATTTATCCAAACAATTGGATAGAAATAAATTAAAAGTGATGGGGCAGGTATGGTCTATTGATGCCGTAATGAAAAATATGTCTACTACCATATATGGGAATATTGTAGCTATGGATGAATCCCCATTAAAGAAAGGATTAATATTCGCAGGAACTGATGATGGTTTGATTCAGATTTCTAAAAATGATGGGAAAGATTGGATGAAGATGGAGTCTTTTGATGGAATTCCTGAAAATACCAGAGTAAATATGATTTGTGCATCAATGCACCATGAAGGCGAGGCTTTTGCAACATTTAATAATCAAAGAAAAGGGGATTTTAAACCTTATTTAATGAAAACTTCTGATTTTGGTAAAACTTGGAACTCAATTGCTGGTGATTTACCCGAAAGAGGTACAGTTTATTGTATAAAACAAGATCATGTAGATCCTAATTTGTTATTTGTAGGAACCGAATTTGGTGCATTTTTTAGTACAAATGGGGGATTAAATTGGGTGAAATTATCTGGACTTCCAACTATTTCCATATACGATTTAGATATTCAAAAAAGAGAAGATGCTCTTGTTGCTGCTTCTTTTGGTAGAGGGTTTTATGTGATTGATAATTACGCTCCTTTGAGAGAGTTAAGTAAAGTAAATCTTAAAAAAGAAGCGTATTTATTTGCCATCAAAGAGTCTTTGCAGTTTATTCCTTCTGATCCATATGGATTGAGAGGCACAGGTTTTCAGGGAACCAATTTGTGGATGGCCAAAAACCCAAAAATAGGAGCCAATATATTTCTTCATATAAGAGATGATTATAAGACCTTAAAAAATAAAAGGCAATCCAATGAAAAGAAGTTAGAAAAAGATGGTGCAGACGTAAACTATCCGAGTTTCTCTAATTTAAGAAAAGAACAATTAGATGAAAATGCAATGGTAATTCTAGTTATTTCTGATAATTCAGGAAATGAAATTAGAAAACTCACCAAAAAAGCATCAAAGGGAATCATGAAATTTAATTGGAACTATAGGGGGGCATCTACTAATCCAATTAATAATAAAGAGGTTTATGATGGTTTTATAGTTCCACCTGGTGTTTATTATGCAAGTGCATACCTATATGCTAATGGAGATATTCGTTTATTATCAGAAAAAAAATCATTTAAAGTGAAAACATTAAATAATCAAACCATTAAATATGATGCAAATGAACTCATATCTTTTAGAAAGCAACTTTCTTCAATAAATGTTGTTTTTACAACAATGACAAAGCAAATGAGAAGTTTTAAATCAAAATTAGATCTTATTCAAAATGCGTTAATTAAATATCCAAATACCAATAAAAGAGATATTCAAGTGATCAATCAATTAAATGCAACTTATGACTCTTGTAAATTGATTATTTGGGGAGATGATTTAAAATCAAAACATCAATTTGAAACTTCTCCAAGTTTACAAAATAGATTAGGGATGCTTCAATATAAATTAAGTGGAAATATGTCTGGAGTTACAAATACTCATAAAAGAGATTATGCTATCATTAAAGAAGAATGTGCTAATTTAAGTTTGAAATTAAAATTGATGATAGCTGATTTAAATATCATTCACTCAAATTTAAAAACCTTAAAAGACTTTCCTTATATAAAAGAATAAGCCCAACCTTATTTAACCTTATTCATCTTTAATAAAAACACATTCAATGAAATCACTTTTAGTACTCTTTTTTTCTGTTTCTTCCTTTTTAAGTATCTCTCAAGGAATTATAACTAATGTGACGATGGAACCCTTATATCCATATTCTGACGATACGATATACATCTATGTAGATATGACTTTTTCAACTTCTTCTTGTCCACTTGATGCTTCTTCTGTTCAAGTAGTAGGAACTGAGATTACTGCTTCTTCCCAACATTGTCTTGGGCTATTACAATCCTTATGTAATACCACAGATACTATTGTGATAATGCCTTTACCAGCTGCAATAAATTACAATTTTAATTTTTACTTAAGTGTTGGTTCACTTCCTCAACCCTGTACACCTGGTATTGTTCCTGACGATACCTTGTTTTTCGATTTTGGAGTTATAGAAGCTTCATCAAGAATAGAGGATTCGGAAATATTTACTTTCAATATTGAGCCCAATCCTTCTAATGGATTATTTAAGTTATCAGTACCTGTTTTTATTGCTAACAATTTTTCATTTGAAATTTATAATAATCAAGGGAAAATAGTAAAAGAAGGAGAGATTGATGAGGCACAAAAATTATTTGATTTTGATTTAAACCCAGGTGTCTATTATATGTCTTTATTTTCCAAGTCATCCACTTTCAAAGTAACAAAAAAAATAATATTTTATTAAGTTACCACCAGCCAATTGTTTTCCACCATAATAGTCCAATAACGATCCAAATGAAAAGATGGTATATGGATACAATAAATCCAGTTTTGTACCATTTTTTATTATCGACATAGCCTAAACCAAAGTAAACAATAATTGGACCAGTAGAATAATTGCTTAGGCATCCACACAAACATGAAAAATAGGCAAATAAACAAGCAGTTATCATTGGATTTGCATCAAAATATAATGCGGTAGCCATTAATGGAAATGCGATAGCAGTTATATGCGCAGTTAGCATTGAAAAAAGGTACATGCTATAAAAATAAAGTATTGCAATAATCAATAAAACGATAAGTTCATTTGAACTAATAGAGACATTTCTTATGTTGGAAACAAGCCATTCAATAATGCCATATTTAGCCATTAAAACGGAAAGACTTAATAGTCCACCAAGCCAAATAAATGTATCCCAAGCTATATGGTTATTAAGAACATTTTTCCAATTTTCTGCTTTTAAAATCAACATAAATAACACTCCAGACCAAGCAACTTCTGTTGTTCCTATTCCATGAAAACTTTTACTAGTCCAAAGCAAAAAGAGAAAGATTAATATCACCCCAATTATTTTTTCAGAATAGGATGTTTCTCCAATTTTTTTCATTTCTTCAACTACAATTTGTTTACTATTTATTGGACTTGATATTTGAGGTTTTTGAAGATAGTATATCAATAAAGGCAATAATGCTAATGATATTATTCCAGGAACAATTGCTCCAAGTGCCCAAATGGCCCAATTAAAATCAATTCCAAGAATGTTTTTAATTCCTTCAGCCATTAATGGATTTGCAGCCATAGCAGTTAAAAACATGGCAGAGGTTATTAAGTTTGCGTGGGAACCGACGAGAATTAAAAATGCGCCTATTTTGTTTGGGTTTATATCTGCTTTAGAATTTAAAGAATTAGATAATGAATTAACTATAGGTGCTATTATGCCTCCCCCTCGAGCAGTATTAGAAGGGACAACAGGAGCAAGAATTAATTCGGTTAGACAAATAGAATATGCTAAGCCAAGAGGGGTGTTCCCAAAAATTCGGATTAAAAATAATGCGATTCTTTTTCCCAGATTTGAGTTTATAATAGAAGATGCAAGTATAAAAGCTGCAAGAACAAGCCAAACGGTACTATTTGCATATGCATTTAATCCTTCTTTTAAATCAATAATTCCACAAAATGATAAACAAAACAATCCGCATAAAACAGAAATACTCATTGGAGCAGCTTTCAATATAAAGCTTAATATAACGGAGACAAATACGGATAAAATATACCAACCCTTTATTGGAGCATCGGTATAATTTACACTAACAGCCATTATTGATCCGAAAGCGATACATAGAAAGAGTTTATTGATCGAGATTTTTTCTTTCATTAAAATAGCTTAAAAACAAAAAATAAAATTATATAAAATATATCGATCATTCTTTTAAACTATTTTCTCTTTCGTATTTCTATTGAGAATCTCAATAATTCTTACTTTATTTGTAATCCTTAAAAAAAAACTATGAAAAATATATTTTTAATTTCTGCGATTTTATTTTTCAGTGCCCCTCTTTTTTCACAAAATAAAATTGAGTATACTGAATATGATTTACCAAATGGTATGCATGTCATTCTACATGAAGAACATGCGACTCCTATAGTTGCAATTTCGGTTTTGTATCATGTTGGTTCTAAAAATGAAAACCCAGAAAGAACAGGCTTTGCTCATTTTTTTGAGCATCTTTTGTTTGAAGGTTCTGAAAATATCGATAGAGGAGATTATAGCAATATGGTTGAACGAAATGGAGGGACATTAAATGCAAATACTTCACAAGATAGAACTTATTATTTTGAATTATTGCCATCCAATCAACTTGAATTAGGGATGTGGTTAGAAAGCGAAAGACTTCTCCATGCAAAAGTGGATATAAAAGGCATAGAAACGCAAAGAAGTGTTGTAAAAGAAGAAAAACGTCAACGTGTAGACAATCAGCCTTATGGTTCATTTTTTCAAAATATTTTTAGTAGAGCATTTTCTTCGCATCCATATAAATGGCAACCAATTGGAAGCATGGAACATTTGGATGCAGCAGAAGAAAAAGATTACGTAAATTTTTACAAAGACTTTTATGTTCCTTCAAATGCAACATTGTCAATAGCAGGAGATATAGATGTGGAACAAACCAAAAAATGGGTGAATAAATATTTTGGATCTATTCCTAGGGGAATGGCAATTAATCTGTATAGAGATTATGTTAATTTAGATTCTGCTAAATTTGAACAACTTTATAAAGTTTCTAAAAATGATTTTGATAAAAATAATTTTTTAAATCCAAAATCAAGATCTGCAAAAAAAGTATTAAATACTTATTTAAATACTCCAATAGAAATTAATAGAACGAAAAAAGATGAAACCTCAATTTCTGGGGTAATAAAAGAAACGATTGAAGACAATATTCAATTACCTGCTCTATTTATGTCCTATAAACTTCCTAATCAAACCCATCCAGATTCGTATGCACTTGATTTATTAAATCAAGTTTTATCTGGAGGGAATAGCTCTAGAATAAACAAAACGATTGTAGAGAAAAAAGAATTAGCCATGTTTGCTTTTAGCTTCAATTATGCACTAGAGGATGCAGGACTTGGTATTATGGCTGCAATTGCAGCAAATGGAGTTAGTTTAGATACCATTCAATCCGAATTTGACAAACAAATTAAACGCGTTAAAGAAGAATTGATTTCACAAGAAGAATTTGAGAAAATAAGAAATCAATACGAAAATAATTTCGTTTCTTCAAACTCAACTATTGCAGGTATTTCTGAAAATCTTGCAAATAATCATGTGTATTTTGGATCTGCAGAGAAAATAAATACAGAATTAGCAGAATATATGAAAATAACCAGAGAGGATATTCAAAGAGTTGCTAAAAAATATTACACCCAAGATTCAAGAATTATTCTTCATTATGTACCAAAAGCTAAATAAAATTATGAAAAACATTATTTACACTTTATTACTTTTTCTTCCTTTTTGTGTTAATGCACAATTAGATCGATCAATAGTACCATCTCCTGGAGATGCTCCCCAAATTAACATTAAGGATTCAAAAGTTTTTAAAACAGAAAACGGAATCACTGTTATAATTTCCGAAAATCACAAGATTCCTAAAGTTTCTTTTTCTTTATTAATGGGAGCAGACCCTCTTTTAGAAAAAGATAAAACAGGTCTTTCCGATATGGCAGGATCATTAATTACTTCAGGAACAAACACCAGGACAAAGGATAAATTAGATAGTGAAATTGATTACATTGGTGCATCTATTTCTGCAAGTGCTGCTTCTTTAAGATTATCTTGTTTAAAAAAGCATGTAGATAAAGGTTTGTCTTTGATGTCAGATGTTTTGCTAAATGCAAAATTCCCCCAATCCGAATTTGATAGAATTAAAAAGCAAATGGAATCTGCACTTCTAAATACAAAATCAGACCCTTCTTCTATGGCTTCCAATGCTTCTTCTAAAGTTAATTTTCCAAATCATCCATATGGAGAAGTAATGACTGAAGAAACCTTGAATAATATAAGCCTTGAGGACATTAAAAATTATTACACGAAAACGTTTATTCCAGACGGAAGTTATTTAGTGGTAGTTGGGGATGTTACAGAAGCAGAAACTCGTAACTATGTTCAGAATTATTTTTCTTCTTGGAATAGCCCTAATAAAGCCAATCAAAAAGAAACATCTTCTTTTATATCTAGCAAAGGAAATAAGGTGTTTTTTATAAAAAAACCTGGAGCAGTTCAATCTGTAATTGAAATTTCTTTTCCAATAGATATTGGTGTTGGAAGTGAAGATGAGATAGCTTTAAAAGTTCTTAATAAAGTTTTTGGTGGAGGTGGATTCGGAAATAGATTAATGCAAAATCTTCGTGAAGATAAAGCATATACTTATGGTTGTTATTCTTCTCTTGATATTGACGAACATGGATCGATGTTTTCAGCTGGCGGAAATTTTAGAAATGAGGTAACCGATTCTGCCATTACTGAAATTTTATCTGAATTTGCAAAAATTAGAGAAGCTGAAATTACAGATAAAGAAATAAACCTAACAAAATCTTCAATGGCAGGTGCCTTTGCAAGATCTTTGGAGCGTCCCTCAACGATTTCTAATTTTGCTGCAAGAATAATTAAATATAATTTAGATAAAGACTATTACAAAACCTATTTAAAAAGACTCAATAATGTTTCAAAAGCAGATGTTTTGGCGATGGCTAAAAAATATTTAACGGCCGAAAACTGCAATATTATCGTAGTAGGGAATGAAGAAGTAATTCCAACTCTCGAAAAATTTGATAACGATGGAAAAGTTCAATTACTTGATGCTTTTGGGAATGTTGTTAAAAACATGAAGCCTTCTGATATTTCTAAAGAGGATTTGATTTGTAAATATATTTCAAAAATAACCATGACTACTTCTTCAAAAGAAAGAGCAAAAAAAATAAAGAAGGCGAAATCTATTTTAACTGTTTCGGAAATGTCTTCGGCTCAAATGCCTGTTAAAATTACCATGACAACTTATCAAAAAGCTCCTTATACTGAAGCAACTAAAGTGGAAGGGCAAGGAATGGTTTTTATGCGATCTTATTTTGATGGAAATTCTGGAAATGTTTTCAATATGCAAACCGGTCAAAAAGCAATGACTGCTGATGAAATCGCCTCAAAAAAGAAATCAAAAGGCTATTTTCCTGAATTATACTATGATGAAATGGGAGTTAAATATGATTTAATTGGTATTGAAAATATAGATGGCAATGATTGTTATGTAGTTAAAAGGGTAGATGGAGAGAATCAAAGTTTTGATTATTATGATAAAAATAGTTGTTTAAAGATAAAGTCTTTAACAATCGTTAAAACGGAAGATAAAGTCAATGAATCTACTATAACTTATGGAGATTACAAAGAAGTTAATGGCTTTTTATTTCCACATTCTAACACCACTAGTTTTGGTCCAACAACATTTAATTCTAAGGTGAAAGAAATAATTTTTAACCAAAAATTTGATTTAACAGATTTTAAATAAAGTCTTATTTGGATTTCTAAAGCGGCTTTTGCCGCTTTTTTTATATCAATTTTTCTTTTAAATAGATTGCTGTACTATTATTCTTCTGTTGAATAAGCTCCTCAGGAGTTCCTTCAAACAATATCTGCCCCCCATTTTTCCCGCCTTCTGGACCAAGATCTATGATATGGTCTGCACATTTGATAACATCCATATTGTGTTCAATAACCACGATGCTATGTCCTAACTTAATTAATGAATCAAAAGCAATCAAGAGTTTTGAAACATCATCAAAATGAAGGCCTGTTGTTGGTTCATCAAAAATGAATAGAGTAGAAGGATGAGAATTCCCTTTTGCTAAAAAAGAAGCTAGTTTAATTCGTTGTGCTTCTCCGCCACTCATGGTGCTTGAAGATTGACCTACTTTTAAATATCCAAGTCCAACATCGGATAAGTTTTTAATTTTATCCGCTATTTTTTGTGCTATTTTCTCCTCGGATTCTCTGAAAAAAAATAATGCTTCATCGATGCTAAAATTTAGGATGTCTGCAATGCTTTTATCTCTATATTTAACTTCTAATGTTTCGGATTTAAATCTTGTTGAGTTACAATTTTCACAAGGCAAATGAATGTCTGCCATAAATTGCATACTTACGGTAATTTCACCTTCCCCTTCACACATTTCACATCTTCCTCCGATCACATTAAAACTAAAAAATCCTGGCTTGTAACTTCTTAATTTTGCAAGTGCTTGAGAAGCATATAATTTTCTTATATCGTCATAAGCTTTAAGATAAGTTACTGGATTGCTTCTAGATGATTTACCAATAGGGTTTTGGTCAATAAGTTCGATGTTTTTAATTAATTCAATATTACCTGAAAGGTTTAGTGGCTTTTTATTGGTACTTAAAAACTTGCTTAAACTTAAATGAAGGACCTCTTTTATTAAGGTAGATTTACCAGACCCAGAAACTCCTGTAATACCTATCAATGATTGAAGTGGTATTTTAACATCTAGCATTTTTAGATTATACTTCGATGCATTGTGAATAGTAATAAATTGCTTACTCTTTCTTCTTTTTAAGGGGAGACTAATTTCTTCTTTTTTTAATAAATAATCTGCTGTCAGGCTATTTTTGGATTGATCTATTTGATTGTATTTTCCATTAAAAACCAACTCTCCACCAAAAATACCTGCTTTAGGCCCAAGATCAATAATATTATCTGCATATTTCATTATTGTTTCGTCGTGTTCCACAATGATGACAGTGTTTCCAAGTTGTTTTAATTTTTTTAGAATGGAAACTAGTTTTTCTGTATCTTTTGAATGTAAGCCAATGGATGGTTCATCTAAAACATATATTGATCCAACTAATGAGCTTCCAATTGAAGTGGCTAAGTTTATTCTTTGAGATTCTCCTCCTGATAATGTACTGGATGCTCGTTGGAGACTAAGATAGGGTAAGCCAATATTGTTAAGTGTTTCGAGTCGGTTAATTATTTCTTTAAGCACTCTTTCTCCTACTTGTTTTTCATATTCATTTAACTTGATTTTCGAAAAGAAATGTAAGTTTTCTTCAATGGTCATTAAGGAGCAATCAATTATAGATTTATTATTTATCTTTACATAAGAAGCATCTTTTCTTACCCTACTTCCTTTGCATTCATCACATAGTGTTTTCCCTCTATATCTGGATAAAAGCACACGAAAATGAATTTTATATTTCTTTTTTTCTACATATTTAAAAAAATCATTTATCCCTTTAAAGTCCTTATTTCCATTCCAAAGAAGTTCATATTCTTTGGAATTAAGTTTTTCTATTGGACGATGTATCGGAAAGGAGTGTTTATCGGTATTTAAAATTAGTTTATTTGCATATTTCTTCATGGATTTTGTATTCCATGGTTGAATTGCCCCTTCAAAAACACTTTTACTTTTATCTGGAATAACTAAATTATGATCAATTCCAAGTGTATGACCAAACCCTTCACATTTTTTACATGCGCCATATGGATTATTGAATGTGAAGAATTTTTCATTAGGAACTTGAAAAGAAATGCCATCTAATTCAAAAACATTATTAAACCAAGTAGTTTTGTTCTTTATAGGATTATATACCCCGCATTCTCCACTTCCTTCTGCAAATGCAAGTTGAATGGAGTCTGCATATCTAGAAATGTTATTGTCATCGTCAAAATCAATGCTTAAACGATCTATTACTAAATAGATATCACTAGTTAGTTTTGGAGCTTTAAAATCGGCAATCGGAATAACTTTTCCTTCATGTAAAATCCTTCTATATCCTTGATTTATTAGGATATCCAATTGTTTTATTAATCCATATTTTGAAAGATTTGGTAATGGGCAAATAATGGCAATTTTTTCTGTTGTTTGATACTTGCTTTTTAAATAATCAATTACATCTGTCGTGTTGTGTTTTTTAACTTCATCCCCTGAGATAGGGGAATAGGTTTTTCCAATTTTGGCAAATAAAATTTTTAAGTAATCATATATTTCAGTTACTGTTCCTACAGTTGACCTTGGGTTAGTTGAAATGGTTTTTTGTTGAATTGCAATTGCTGGAGATAAACCTTTGATATAATCGGTTTCTGGTTTATCTAATTTTCCTAAAAATTGTCTAGCATAGGAAGATAAACTTTCAATATATTTTCTTTGTCCTTCAGCATAAATTGTGTCAAAAGCAAGAGAGGATTTTCCAGAGCCAGAAACTCCTGTTATTACGGTTATTTCTCCATGTTTAATTTTGACATCGATAGATGTTAGATTGTGAACTCGAGCTCCTTTTATTTCGATATAATTCGATTTGGACATGTACAAATGTAATGAGATAAACTAGGGTTTTTAATCTTAAACATTAATAAATTATAAATGTTGTAAAGTAGTTGTAAAATCAAGTATTTTTGTAAAATATAATTAATGCTTAATTAATGTCTTTATTAGAAAAACAAAATGCAATTATCGATGAATTTAATTTTTTCGAAGATTGGATGCAGAAATATGAATATATTATTGAATTAGGAAAAGAACTCCCTAAAATTAAAGAGGAGAATAAGACAGAATTAAATTTAATTGAAGGATGTCAATCAAGAGTTTGGCTAAAATCAAATTTTGAGAATGACAGAATGCTTTTTTTTGCAGATTCTGATGCAATAATAACTAAAGGGATTATTTCTTTATTGATTCAAGTATTAAATAAGGAAAAACCGGTAGATATTGTCAAAGCAAACTTGTTTTTTATATCTGAAATAGGTTTACAAGAGCATTTATCTCCTACTAGGGCAAATGGACTTTTAAGTATGGTTAATCGAATGAAACAAGATGCATTAAAATATATTAATTTTTAATTATGGAAGATTTAGAAAATGATATCGTCGAAGTATTGAAATCCATTTATGATCCAGAAATACCGGTTGATATTTTTGAGTTAGGTTTAATTTATGAAGTGAAAATTGATAGGGACTGTAATGTTGAAATTGAAATGACACTAACTTCACCAAACTGTCCTGTCGCAGAATCTATGCCAAAAGAAGTTGAAGATAAAGTTGCTGCGATGGAGAATGTTTCTTCCGCAAAAGTAAATATTGTTTTTGATCCTCCTTGGGATAAGGAAATGATGAGCGAAGAAGCAAAACTTGAATTAGGTTTTTTATAAATTGATAAAATGAGAAGAGTTGTTATAACAGGATTGGGAGCTTTAACTCCTATAGGTAATAATATAGATGAATATTGGGAGTCATTAAAAAATGGAATTAGCGGAGCAGCTCCAATCACTAAATTTAATACCGATAAGTTTAAAACTAAATTTGCTTGCGAATTAAAGAATTTTGATTCATCTGATTTTTTTGATCGAAAAGAACTTCGTAAATATGATCCTTTTTCACAATATGCTTTAGTTTCTGTAGATCAAGCAATTATGGATTCCAAGTTAGATTTGGAAAACATAAACAAGGATAGAGTTGGTGTAATATGGGGCTCTGGTAATGGAGGAATTCAAACCTTTCAGGACCAGATGATGGAGTTTTGTAATGGAGATGGAACCCCAAGGTTTACTCCTTTTTTTATACCGAGAATTTTAGTAGATATTGCAGCTGGATTAATTAGTATAAAATATGGCTTTAGAGGAGTTAATTTTTGTCCTGTTTCGGCATGCGCAACCTCTTCAACAGCAATTATAGAGGCATTTAACTATATTAAATGGAATAAAGCAGACGTTATCGTTTCAGGTGGTTCTGAAGCAGCAATTAATGAATCAGCAATTGGTGGTTTTTCGGCTGCAAGAGCTTTGTCGACACTTAATGATAACCCAAAAACAGCGTCCAAGCCATTTGATGTTAATAGAGATGGATTTGTAATGGGAGAGGGCGCAGGAGCTTTAATACTTGAGGAGTATGAACATGCGATTAAAAGAGGAGCAACTATTTATGCCGAAATCGTTGGTGGAGGAATGGCTGCAGATGCGTATCATCTTACTGGAACTCATCCACAAGGAGATGGAGCTGTTCTAGGAATGCACGAAGCATTGAAAGAAGCAGAAATAACATCCGATAAGATTGATTATGTTAATATGCATGCAACTTCAACTCCATTAGGCGATATTTCTGAATTAATAGCAGTTAAAAGAGTTTTTGGAGAAAGTGAAAATTTATCCATTTCAGCAACAAAATCGATGACAGGGCATCTTCTAGGTGCTGCTGGTGCAATTGAAGTTATTGCATCTGTAATGGCACTTAAAGACCAATTAGTCCCACCTACAATTAACACTAAAGAAATCGAACCTGAATTTAAAAACGCTTTTAATTTCCCATTAAATAAAGCCGAAAGTAAAGAATTAAGTTATGCAATGAGCAACACGTTTGGTTTTGGAGGGCATATAGCCACATTGATTATAAAAAAACATGAATGTTAGAAGTTTCAAATATTAATTTAGCTTATGAGGATATTATTTTATCGGATATCTCTTTTCAGCTTTCTCAAGGCGATTGCTTAGGGATTGTTGGTAAAAGTGGTGCTGGAAAATCTTCCTTATTAAATATAATTGCTGGATTATTAAATCCAAATTCAGGATCTATCTGCTTAAATGATACAAAATTACCAGTTCCTGCTACCATGCTTATTTATGGTTATCCTCAAATTCAACTGGTTAAACAAGATTTTTCGCTAGAATCATATATGACGGTTTATGAAAACATGAACCTTAATTCATTTCATATCTCTTCTAAAAAAAGAGAAAAAGAAATTTATAGAATTTTAAAAATACTCGGTCTGTTTTCGTTAGTTCATCGAAAAGTAGAATATTTATCAGGAGGGGAGAAACAACGCCTTGCTATTGCCCGAGCAATTATTATGCAAGCCGAAGTTTTGCTTCTTGATGAACCTTTTTCGAATCTAGATGAAAAATTAAAATCTACGCTGATTAATTATATTATTGATCTAAAAAATAAAACCAATATATCGATTATCATTGTTTCACATGATGGAACGGATTTACTTTCTATTTGTGATAAAATAGTTCATTTGAAGAATTCAAAATTTGGAAAGCAAAAAAAACCAAAAGAATTTTATTATCACCCAAGATCTATTCAAGAAGCATTGTTATTTGGACATTGGAATGTTTTAAGATTGCCAGATAAAAAACTTTGCTTTAGGCCAAATCAATTTTCACTTACCATTAATGGAGATAATTGCATAGATGTTGATTTTAAACACTCTGTTTTTAAAGGTTTTTATACTGAAAACTTCTTTTCCACTTCTTATGGAGAAATTATTTTATATGGATTAAAAGAGTTATCGGAGGTTAAAAAAATAAAAATTGAAAAATAAAAAACTCCAAAAACATACCAAATCTGTTTACTTTATAACGAAGGATACCATTATTTCTTATGTAAATGAAGGGGCATATTTTCATGGAGCTGCTCTAGCATATTATGCATTATTTTCATTATTCCCATTGTTATACTTGTCTATTTCCTTTTTTAGTAGGTTTATTGAACAACAAAAAATAATTTCGATTATTGAATATATTTTAACTGAAAAAATTGGAATAACAAATATCGATGGAATAATTCATTATTTAAACGCTTCTAATTTTAAGGAAGGCAATTTATGGTATGAATTTATAAGTATGATTTTTTTAATTTTCATTAGCTCTTCATTTTTTGTTTCCTTAAGAAGAAGCATTAATGAATATTTTGGATTTAAAGCATCAAAATCCATTAAAAAGATAAGTTTTATTCGCTTGTTTTCTATTGTATTTACTGGTTTTTGCAGTGCATTTGTAATTTTTCTTTATATCTTTCAATTTATCTGTTTTTCCTGGTTGTCTAATTACCTTTCTTCTCATCATTTGCTTCATGTTTATACAAGTCATTTCTTGGATTATTTTTTATCTATTTTAACAAATTATTTTATCTTTCTTTTTGTTTTTAAATACATGCATGATGGTTCCATTTCGTGGAAAGTTTGTAAAAGAGGAGCAATGGTAACTGCATTTTTACTTTTTATTGGCCAGTTACTCATTAAGTTTTATTTGGAAAATTATTTCTTTTTAGGTTCCTCTCATATAATAGGTTCTTTATTTATTTTTTTAGCCTGGGTGCATTTTTCATCTCAAATTATTTTTATAGGGACAAAGTTTTGTTATATCTATGCTTTAAGAATTAAAAATCCCATTATTCAGGCATAATTTAATTTTATTCAAATAAAATTGTAATCTTTAAGGTAATTAGAATGAAAACAAAAACACTCAAAAAAAATAAAATAAACGTAGTTACATTAGGTTGTTCTAAAAATATTTTTGACTCAGAAGTGTTAATGAACCAGTTAAAAGCAAATACTTTTGAAGTAGAACATGAGTCATCTTCTGAAGATTCTGAAATTGTAATTATTAATACTTGTGGATTTATAGATAATGCCAAACAAGAATCTATTGAAACGATTTTAAATTTTACAGAAGCAAAAAAAGATGGAAAAGTATCTAAAGTTTTTGTTACAGGATGTTTGTCTGAACGGTATAAATCTGATTTAGAAAAGGAAATTCCAGAAGTGGATGCATATTTTGGTACAAAGGAGCTTCCTAGACTTCTAAAAACTTTAAAAGCAGATTACAAAAAAGAACTATTAGGAGAACGACTTTTAACTACTCCAAGCCATTATGCATACCTTAAAATTGCGGAGGGTTGTGATAGACCATGTGCATTTTGTGCGATTCCATTGATGAGAGGAAAGCATCGATCAACACCAATAGAAGATCTTGTTTTACATGCGAAAGCCCTTGTTCAAAAAGGAGTTAAGGAAATCATGTTAATCGCACAAGATCTAACATTTTATGGGCTTGATTTATATAAGAAAAGAAATTTGGCAGAGTTGTTAAAGAATTTATCTGATGTAGAAGGGATTGAATGGATTAGATTACATTATGCTTTTCCAGCAGGTTTTCCAATGGATGTAATAGAGGTAATGAAGGAAAGAGATAATATTTGTAACTATCTAGATATTCCTTTACAACACGGATCAACAAGTGTGTTAAAATCAATGAAAAGAGGGATTACTAGGGAGAAAACAGAGGCGTTAATTTCAAAAATAAGATCAATTATTCCCGATATCGCAATCAGAACAACCTTAATTTCTGGATTTCCAGGAGAAACAGAAGAGGATTTTAATGAAATGTATGATTGGGTCGAAAAATCAAAATTTGATAGACTTGGTATTTTCACCTATTCTCATGAAGAAAACACTTCGGCTTATGCCATGATAGACGATGTTCCTCAAAACATCAAACAAGCAAGAGCGAACAAGATTATGGAATTACAAGCTGGTATTAGTCATGAACTTAATCAAAATAAAGTTGGAAAAGAATTTAAGGTTCTTATTGATAAGGAAGAGGGCGATTATTATATTGGAAGATCTGAATTTGATTCTCCAGATGTAGATAATGAAGTGAAAATTTTAAAAAAGCACAAAAAATTAATTTTAGGTGATTTTGTAAATGTTAAAGTTCATTCTGCAGATTTTTTTGATTTGCTTGCTATTCCGATATAAAAAAACACTATAGGTTAGTTCATTTTGTTATTTTTATATACCAATTTAATTTAATGGATCAGTATATTCGAAAATTCATCTTATTACACGTTTTTTTTCTTTATTCCATAACGTATTCACAGGGATGGCTTCCAATGGGTAGTAGGTCACAATCAATTGCAAATGCAAGTGTTGCAATTTCTGACTTGTGGTCTTATCACCATAATCCTGCAGCTTCAAGCAAAGTGAAAAATTTTGGAGTTGGATTAAGCTATGAAAACAGGTTTTTACTAAAAGAATTACAGTCTCAGGGAGTAACGCTAGTGGTTCCATTAAAAAAAGGGGTGCTTTCTACTGGAGCGCAATCTTATGGTTTTTCTAATTATAGAACGTATAGAGTAGGTATGGGATATGCGATGGATTTAACCGAGTTTCTATCGGCTGGAGTTCAATTAAATTATCATCGAATTAGTTTAACTCAAAATTATGGTTTTCATCAAACAGTTACTGCTGAGATAGGCTTGTTAGGAGAAATTAATGACGATTGGAAAATAGGGTTTAGTGTTTTTAATTTGACTAGAAATAAGTTATCCGAATTTATGGAGGATAGGTATTCTAGTATTCTAAGAATTGGGACGGTATATAAAGTTTCCAATATTGTTTCACTTTATGCGGAAGCTGAAAAACATGTGGAGTATCCAATTCGCGGAAAATTTGGTGTGGAATACGAACCTGCTTCTCAATTATATGTAAGAGCTGGTTTTGCAACAAGCCCTATAGAATTATCTTTTGGTTTAGGGTATAAGTTTATTAACTCAATTAGTTTAGATATTGGAAGTTCTTATCATCAACAATTGGGTTGGAGTCCTAATTTTTCTTTATCCTATCAATTAGATTGAATCAATGAACCGTTTATTTATTTGTTTCATATTTGTTTGTTTTTTATTACCCGTTTTTGGTCAGGATAAAACACAAATTATCCAACAAAGAATTGAGTTTATTTCGGAGCAGCTTCAATCTGAAGAAATAGACCTAACCAATATTACTATTCAGTTAAATTATTATTTTGAACATCCATTAAATTTAAATTCTGCAACCGTTGAAGAACTTGAAGAGCTAAATCTTTTAACAGCTGTTCAAATAAATGATTTGCTTCTCCATCGCAAACGATTTGGCAAATTCATTACAATTTTTGAGTTACAGGCACTTAAATATTGGGATTTATCAACCATTAGATTATTGTTGCCATTTATTCATGTTGATGATAAACTAGATAATATTCATATAACGTTTAAAGAAGCCCTTAAACAAGGGAAATTCGAATTGTTTTTAAGGTACCAACCAACCATGCAAAAAAAAGCAGGTTATGAAAACGTATCGGATTCTATTATGGAGAATTCAAACAATTATTATAAAGGGAATTCTGATAAATATTATACTCGATTTCGTTATACTTATAAAAATAATATTTCGCTAGGAGTTACAGCCGAAAAGGATGCTGGTGAACAATTTTTTAATGGTGCGCAAAAGAATGGCTTTGATTTTTATTCGGTTCATGCGTTTTACAAAGGAGGGAAATACATTAAATCTTTTGCCTTAGGGGATTATCAAATTCAAATTGGTCAAGGTTTAAACATGTGGTCAAGTTATGCATTTGGAAAATCTGCCGATGTCGCAACCATGAAAAGAACCGCTATGCCTATAAGACCATACACCTCAGTCGATGAAACAAGGTTTATGAGAGGAGCAGCTGTTGATTTTGGATTTGGAGATTTTTCTTTGTTAACCTTTGGCTCAGTTAAAAATGTAGATGCATCAACCATTGCTGATTCTACTTTTGACGATCTTGAATTCGTTTCAACGATTAACCTTTCAGGTCTTCATCGTACAAATACCGAAATTGAAAAAAGAAATGGCTTACAAGAATATGTTGGTGGAGTTAATTTACGTTATCAAAATAATGGCTTAAAAATTGGTTTAGCTGCCATATATCAAGGTTACGATAAAGAGTATAGTAAAACGATTCGCCCTTATAATAAGTTTGATTTTAGAGGAAAGGAAAATTTTTCATTTAGTGGAGATTATAATTATGTTTATAAAAACATTAATGTTTTTGGAGAAATTTCTAGAAATATTTATAATCAAAATGACACGGCCAAAGGTGGTTTAGCTATGGTTCATGGCGTATTAATTTTTTTAGATACAAGATTGAGTGTTGGAGTGCTTTATAGAAGATATGATAGGGATTATACAACTCTTTATAATGCTGGTTTTTCAGAAGCTAGTAATACGCAAAATGAAAATGGTTTATATACTGGAATTAACTTTAAAATTAATAAGGCTTGGTCATTAAGTACCTATGTTGATGTTTTTTCATTTCCTTGGATGAGATACGGAGTAGATGCTCCTTCTTCTGGACATGAGTTTTTATTTCAACCAACTTATAAACCAAATAAAATATTCAAATTATATGCAAGGTTTCGTCAACAATTAAGACAAAAAAATAGTCGTTTTTCAGATAATACAGTCACAGAAATTGAAGATGTTACTCAAAGAAATTATCGAATTAATCTAGATTATTCAATTAGTGAATCTATCAAAATAAAAAGTAGAATTGAGTACGTAACTATTCATCGACCAAGTAGTGAATTTGAAGATGGCATTATCTTGACCCAAGATTTAACTTTTAAACCCAAAAGTTTTCCACTTAGCATGTCTCTTCGTTATGCATTATTTGACACTGATAGCTACGATACTAAAATATACACTTATGAAAATAATGCACTTTATGTGTTTTCTGTTCCTTCTTATTATTACCAGGGTAGTAGGGCTTATATTTTACTTAAGTACTCCTTTGTTAAGCATCTAGATATTTGGATGAAATACGGAATGTTTATCTATAATAATAGACAAAGTATTGGCTCTGGGGCAGAAGAAATAAAAGGGAGCATTCGTTCGGATTTTGTATTACAACTTCGGTTTACTTTTTAAAAAGTAAATTTCATTCCAAAAAACACTCTAATCCCTTGGTTTGCTGCGTATACATATGAAGGATCAAATGTAAGTGCATAAGGATTATTAGCAGTAGCAATTGCATTTCCATTTGGATCAAATTGGACTTCTTTATCAAATGGATCTTGAGACCTAGCAATTAAAAATGCGGTGTTTTTATTTGGAGTCCAGTTTAATAAGTTTTTTATTCCAACATATAGCTGCATTCCATTCTCCCAATCATGGGCGACTTTAATATTTTGTATACTATACCATGGCGAATATGGACTTCTTGGGTCTAAATCTCCTAATAATGGAAGTTTCATTGGGCTATAGATGTTTCCAGTATAATCAATAAGAAGGTTTATTTTTTCAAATTTATATTGAAAAGACCATGTTCCTGAAAACTTTTCGGTTAGAAAAGGATATATTTTGTTGTTGTTTTCAATGCTAAATAAATCGATTAAAGTTGCACCAACTCTTGTGTTTATCTGTTTGTTTATCTTGATTTCGAGATTAATTGTGCTTCCTTTTGAAATAGCATGCCCATTTAAATTCGAGTAAATTATTTTATTAACGTCGGTGCTATAATCGGGGATTATTTTATTATAAAAATAGGTGTAAAAGAGACTGAAATCTAGAGCTATTTTATCTATTTTATTTCCATACCAACGTTGTTCAAAATTTATATTTCCATTCCATGAAGTTTCTGGTCTTAGTGTTTCAGAGAAAACAACATCTCTTGCTCCAGTTAATGCAGCATGATCTTCTGTGAAGATATTTGCTATTCGGTATCCATTTCCTATCCCTAATCTAAAAATTGTTTTTTGATTTTTACTATTAATTTTAAAGTTCAGTCTAGGACTTAATATATTTCCATGTAATTGATGATAATCATATCTAATTCCTAATAATAATTTAGCAATAGATTTTATTTTTATTTCATCCTGAATGAAAAAACCAGGTAAAATGGTAATGCTGGGTTTGTTGATAGTATCATAATTATTTTCAATGTTTTCGGTAGCAGTTGTGTTATCATCATAATACGTGTGACGCATTGATGCACCGATTAAAAATTCATGTTTTTTTATCGATTTATTCCATGTTAACTGATTAAAAAAAACCGATTGGTTTGCTTTAAATTTTAAAGTTCCATAATAGCTGTCATGATAGTGCCCATTGGCACTAAACATGTATATTATTTTCTCTTTAAAAGGCAATTGATACGAACCAAAAGCTTCCCATCGGTTTGTATATATGGATTCTCCATAAACACTGTCACTTCCTCTATAGTTATCATTCCAATTCATTTCTCCTCCCCATCTGTTTTCATAAACATATCTACCTGCTATGGAAAAAATTCTATTTTTATTTCTTTTAAAATTCCATTTGTTAAATAAAGAGATTCGGTTTTGGATGGTGATGTCAGTAAACCCATCTTGATTATTATCTATTGGAAGTTGGTAATTATAATAATTAACACCAAGTAAACTTATTGCTTTATCCCCAATATTAATTTTATTTGAAATGTCTGCATTAATTTCAGCCCATGATGTTCCAAAAACTTCTAGTGATAATGGTTTTGCTTTGGATGCTTTTTTTGTAATAACGTTAATTAATCCACCAACAGCCTCGCTTCCATACAAAGTAGAAGCAGGTCCTTTAATGACCTCAATTCTATCAATTAATGACTGAGGAATTCCATTTAAGCCATAAACTGTTGATAATCCACTAACAACTGGCATTCCATCAATTAAGACCATGGTATAAGGTCCTTCTAAACCATTTATATGAATATCCCCTGTATTGCAAATGTTGCAGTTTAATTGAGGGCGAATTCCATTGATGTTTTGTAAAGATTCAAAAACAGATGGAGTAGGGTTGGCCCTAAAAAAAGAGGAACTATATACTTCAACTGGTGCTGCACATTCGAGTTTTGATATTTCTTTCATGTTACTTGAAATAACAACTTCTTCTACCTCTGATAAATTTTCGTATAGCTCAACATTAATTATGGTCTTTTTTACGGAAGTAATTTTAACTATTTTCCGGAAGGGTTTATATTTATTTGAATCAATTAAAATAAGATGTTTTCCATTATTTAAATTTGAAAAATTAAAAAAACCTTTTTCATTGGTTAATGTAGATCTATTTTGGTTTAATAAGATTACCTCAATGCCTTGTATAGGTTTTTTATTGTGATTAACGTATCCATTTATTTCTGCATTTTGGGAATAAAAAATAATTGGAAAAAATAGGATGAAAAGCTTAATTAGCGATTTCATTAAAATTTTATTTAAATTAGTTTTGCAAAAGTAATAAAGTTAGGCTTACCTAAAACATAAAAACAGATAAAAATGTCATTTGCAGAGGAGAATTATTTAAAAGTATTATACCAGCTTTCTTATGAAAGAGTTGATCGAAAAGATGCCGGAACAAGCGAATTGGCATTAATATTAAAGGTTAAACCAGCAAGCGTTAACGACATGCTTAAAAAGCTCAAAGAAAAAAAGTATGTTGATAATAAAAAATATGGGAAAATTTCGCTAACAAAAAAAGGAAAAGAAGTAGCAATAAATGTTTTAAGAAAACATCGGTTATGGGAAACTTTTTTATATGAAAAGTTAGACTTTAATTGGGCTGAAGTTCATGATGTTGCTGAGCAATTGGAGCATATTCAATCAAAAAAATTAGTTAAGAAATTGGATAAGTTTTTATCTTTTCCAAGATTTGATCCACATGGAGATCCTATTCCAAATGAAAAGGGAGAGATTGTTAAAACAAATCGTGTGCTTTTATCTTCCATAAAAAAAGGGGATTTTTTTAGAGTAGTTGGAGTGAAGGATTTATCGAGCGATTTTTTACAATATATTGATGATCTAAAAATTAGAATTAACTCTGAAATAATATTGGAAGACATTCAGGAATTTGACAAAACTAGATTGCTTTATTTTAATGAAAATAAAGTCAGAATTAGTAAAGAGGTTTCTGATTGTATATTCGTTCTTCCCCTATAATATTAATCAATTATTTCCCTGATCTTTTCTTCTTCAAATGCCTCT
>JAQWKT010000070.1 GCA_029247685.1 Crocinitomicaceae bacterium
GATTCCGCAGCTGAATTTTCTTTTTTGAAATTAAAAATAAAGGTAAGAAGCAAAATATTAGCCGATGGATTAGCCGATAGTTCATTTGATGTTACTAATAAAGGAAAACATCTTAAAGCCAATGAGTTTAACGAAATAATCTCTTCAAATCAAACCATTTTATTGGACATGAGAAATCATTATGAAACAGAGATTGGTCATTTTAAGGGAGCAATAACGCCAGACGTGGATACGTTTAAGGATTCATTAAAAAAAATAGAAGAAGACTATTTGATTGGAAATGAGGACAAGAACGTGGTGATGTATTGCACTGGTGGAATACGTTGTGAAAAAGCGTCGGCATGGTATAAACATAGGGGATTTAAAAATGTATTTCAATTAGAAGGAGGAATTATCAAATACTCTAGAGATGTAGAGCAAAACAAATTGGAAAATAAATTCATAGGAAAGAATTTTGTTTTTGATGAAAGAAGAGCGGAAAAAATATCTAATGATGTTATTGCGGTTTGTCACCAATGTGGAGATACTTGCGATTCGCATACTAATTGCGAAAATCAAGCGTGTCATTTGTTATTTATTCAATGCGAAAAATGCAAAAAAACGTATGATAATTGTTGTTCATACGAATGTTCTGAAGAGATAAAATTGCCTATTGAGGAGCAAAGAAAACGTAGAAAAGGAATAAATAAAAGCAATAAAATCTTTAAAAAGGGAAGGTCTGAAAAATTAATTTACAAATCTTAAAAAACACTAACAAATCGATGTTTAATCAAGTAATAAACTGGGATGTAACTCCAGAATTAATAGAAGGTTGGAAAACCCCAAATTTATATGGTCTTTTGTTTGTTACAGGCCTTATCTTAGGATATTTTGTGATTAAAAAAATGTACAAAAAAGATGGATTGGATGAAAAGCATCTAGATACTTTGGTCTTAGTAATGGTTGTTTCTATTATTAGAGGAGCAAGGTTAGGCCATGTGTTTTTTTATGGGCCATATTTTGATGACCCCACTACTGGAGAAACAGGTTATTTATCTCATCCAATAAGTATTTTCAAAGTTTGGGAAGGTGGGTTAGCAAGTCATGGTGCTGTTGTATCTATATTAATTGCTTTGTATTATTATTCTAAAAAAGTAGTAAATCGTCCCTACTTATGGATTTTAGATAGAATTTCTGCACCAATTGCCATTGCTGGTTGTTTTATTCGTTTAGGAAACTTGGTAAATCATGAAATTGTTGGTGTTCAGACAAATGTAGCTTGGGCATTTAGTTTTACAAGATTTTATAATGAAGAACTTCATATGTATGATATTTCACCAAGGCATCCTGCTCAATTATATGAAGCTATTTGTTATTTGATGGCATTTTTAATTTTAATTTTCATTTATTGGAAAAAACAAGGGTATACAAAACCGGGATTAGTATTTGGTTCTTTTTTAGTGTTAATATTTGGTGCTAGATTTTGTGTAGAATTCATCAAAATAGGACAAACCGCAAGAGATGCGGTTTTGCCGATTAATACTGGACAAATATTAAGTATACCACTAGTACTAACAGGTTTGTATTTAATTTTTAGAGCATTAAAAAATGATAATTCATAAAACAGCCCAACAAATAAGCATAATGCGAGAGGCAGCTCAAGTGGTTAGTAGGACTCTCGGTTTGATAGCCAAACACATGCATGAAGGAATTACTCCCGTTTATTTAGATAAACTTGCTGAAGAATACATTATTTCACAAAATGCAATACCAGGATTTAAAGGGCTATATGGTTGCCCAAGCACCTTGCTTATTTCAGTTAATGAACAAGTTGTTCATGGATTACCTACCGATCGTCCTTTTCAATCCGGAGATGTTGTATCCGTCGATTGTGGAGCCAAATACAAAGGTTATTATGGGGATCATGCATATACCTTTGAAATAGGAGAAGTAAAAGAAGAGGTTAAAAAACTCCTTGAAACAACAAAGGAATGTCTTTATCTAGGAATTGAAGCTTGTAGAACAGGAAATCGCATTGGAGATATTGGTTTTGCCATTCAAGAGCATGCTGAAAAAAACGGCTATGGTGTTGTTAGAGATCTAGTGGGGCATGGTTTGGGTAAAAAATTACACGAAGATCCACAGGTGCCAAATTATGGTCGAAAAAGAAGTGGAAAAAGAATTAAAAATGGCTTGACTATCGCTATTGAACCAATGATTAATCTAGGGACAGAAAAAGTACGTCAATTAGAAGATAATTGGACGATTGTCACTCTTGATGGTAAGCCAAGCGCACATTTTGAGCATGATATTGCTGTAGTGGATGGAGAGCCAGTTATTTTGTCAACTTTTGACTATATATATGAAGTTTTTGACAAACAAAAATGATTAAAGAGCAACGTGCTGTTTTTTTATGTGTACTTACTTTATTAGTATACGTCGGAACAATTTTTTTTGAAAAAGGCTTTTTTGCATTTCCATTTCCACTCAATGAAGTTTTTTTGTTTGTATTGTCAGCTACTTTTTTTAATTGGAATTCTGGAGAAAGTAAACGATTAATTCTTTTATTTGGAATTGCGATTTTATTTCGTCTCTTATCTCAAGTTTTTATATGGAGTTTTTTACTTTCAGAACAGAATTTTGATTTTTTTGAAACAATATTTGTTTTTGATTTCTTTTATGGACTATACCTTATATTGATTATCTGTTTTTCTGTTTTTTTATTTAAAGAAAAAAAAAAGAAAACCAATATTCTCTCAAGAGGATCACTTATTGGACTTTTTTTAATTAGTTTCATTATTCCTGAGGTAGAGTTTTTTGCCCTCGTATTAATGACAATAATGGCTTTTTTCTTAAAAAGAAATGAGCCGGTTTACTTCTTAATAATTCTTTTTTTTATTCTAGAACTTTTCAAAGTAATTACTTACCTAAGCAATTAGGTTTTCATTGTGCTTCAAAGGTATAGTATATCCAGCCAATACTTTTTTTTGTCGAGTTGATTGTTTTAAATCGAGATTTGTTTTTCGCAAAATCAATGGCTAACTTGATCATGCAGGGATCATTAGTAGTACTTCTATTGGATTCAAATTTAGCTGAAGTCACATCGCCATATTTATCAACTTCTACACGAAGTGCTATTTTTCCTGCATTTTCACAAGAATATCCTGGAATGGATAATCGTAGAGACTTTCTGTTTGGAATGTCATAGCTAACAAGTACAGATCCTTTGAAAGATTTTTCAGAATTATTTTTGATGCCCTCCTTTTTTTTGTTTTCTGTTTTTTCCTTTTGCTTATTTCTTTCTTCAATGTTTTTTTGCAAGTCTTTAAGGTGTTGTTTACTTTGATTTAATTCGTCATCTGTTTCTACACTATAATTCTCTCGATCTAATTTGATTGGTATATTTTCTGACCAATTTTCTTTGGATTCTTCTCTTTTATCATTCAAATCTTTAGTAGTGTTTTTAGACCGATCCCCTTTTTTAGTGGGTGTAATTAAAAAATTCTCTGCTTGAATTACTAGTTCGTCTTCTTCTTTCTCTTTTTCTTTTTCTTTTTTCAAATTTTCTAACGAATACTCTTCACTGGAATTTTCTTTATAGGATAGTAGATTTAGAAAAATGAACAAAAACATATAGGTGCTAAAGCTTGCTAGTAAACCATATTTGTTTTTCTCAAAAAACGAAGCAATTTTATCCATTAAACTTAAAATTAGTTTTGAATTTCTATGAATTTTTGATCAAACAGACTAAAGTAGATTGTTTTGTCATTTTTTCTTAATTTGAAATAAGAAGAATTAATAGGCATTATATCATCAAATTCAACAGGAAGAATTAATTTGCCATATTTATTTGATACACCATATAGATTTCCCATTTGTAAGAGATAATTATCGGAATTATTTAAGGTGCTAATGTTGTTATAAGCCATTGGGATAATATATTTAGCAGAATGGTTAATCATGCCCATTAGCGTATCTTTTTGAACAATAGCTATATTATTCGTGGTGCTTTCAGCATAATTGTACTTTGAAGAGAGGATTTTCTTTCCATTTGGCCTCATGTATCCCCATAAGTTACTTTTTCTAAATGCGATTAATTCGCTTGATTTTCCAAGCTGTTTATAGGAATACTTTATTTTTATTTTACCTGTAGTGTCTATCATTCCATATTTTCCATTTCTGACTACTGTAGCAAAGCCTAGATTAAAGTTGCAGATATCTTGATAATTATATGGAGCATCAAATTTTATAGGGATAATAATTTTACCAATATTATTAATAAACCCCATTTTTTTGTTTGAAACTACATGAGCAAGGTTGTTTGATAATTGACCAATATTATCAAATGTACAAGGCAAAACAATAGAACTGTCGGCTTTTGCTATCCCCCAAAAATCTTCTTCTTTTACTAAAAATAAAGAGTCTGTAAATTCCTTAACTCGATTATAAATAGGAGGGAAGTAAAAATTTCCAAGACTATCAATAATGGCTTCTTTGCCATTAATAAAAACGTGTGCTTTGTTTTCTTTAAAAGAAAATGCTTCATTATATTTTTCTTGGAGAATTACTTTTCCATTTTTATCCATGTATCCATATAAAGAGTCTTTTAAAAAATAAAATTTGTTTTCACTTATTGGTCCAATATCTTCATATATAGGTTCAAGAATAGAGGATCCAATACGATCAATGAGGCCCATTTTTTCATTTTTTTCTATTAATGCTCTGTTTTCATTAAAATCAAAAACTCCATCTAAATTTACTGGAATAATAACCTTATTTGCTTTTGAAATAAAGCCATATTTTTCATTTAATGAGACTGGTGCTAGGCCTTCTTTAAAAAAACCGACTTCTTCATAAATCGCATTAATTATTATTTTTCCATTTGCATTCATAAAGCCCCACTTGTTATTTTTTTCAAATGGAAATAACTTTAAAATAGAAGTTTGGTAGTCTTTTTCAAGACTTTTAATGTATGGGTAATTGGGATATTTTAATTTAAACTCTTCAAAACGTTTTTCACTAAACTCTACCATGAAAAGAGCGTACAACTTTCTCCATGCTTGGTTCACATTTACATTAGTTGGGTAATTGTTAATAATGTTTTCATAGGACTCAATTTTATTATCCATCGTTATAATTTCAAACAGACGATTCTGTGCTTCAATTTTATAAGGGCTTTTTGGACATTCCTTAATAAATAAGGCATAGGAATTTAACTTATTGTCAGAAGTGTATTCAAAATATTGGCGTTGATAATATAATTCGTTTGCTTTTTCATTGTAAGTGCTTTTTGGGTATTTAATTTGGTAATTTTGATACTCAGAAGAAGTGTCTTTTTTCAAAGCAATTTGAAAAGCAATCGAATCTCTTTTAAGAATGGCTTCATCTAAATAATTAGACCAGGGATGCTCATTAATAAATTGATTTAAAGATTCTGGAGTGTTTATTTTTTTTGCTATTTCAAAAAAAGACAAGCCGACTTTTTGTTTTAATTTTTTTACTTCCTTTAAGTTAAACCCTAATTGATTTAGTTTTTCTATTTTTTTGCTATTAATGTCGTTGATGCTAATTTCTGAAATTTGTATATAAAGTTTAGCAGAATCAAGGTTGTGAAAAGGGTTATCTGTCCGGTAGTATATTTTTGCTAATCCAAATGATGCAGCAGATTTGTTTCGTTTGTAGGCTTTATAAAATAATTTTTTTGCTTTGAAATAATCGTATATTTCTAATGCTTCAAATGCTCTGTCTATTTTACAAGCATTAGATTTGATGGGGCTAAAAAAAACCACAATTAAAATAAATAATGTATGCAAATGTCTTTGTTGCATGCCGATATATTTTTCAGTTAAAAAAATTAATCTAAAGATACTAAATTACAAGTTTAACTATAAACAATTAAGGTGCCATAAATGTAAGTAAAGTGTTAATTTTACAAAACATTTTTTCTGATGAAAGATAAGTCACTTGGTAATCACATTTTGGTTGAGTTCATGAATTGTTCTCCAGAAATAATGAATGATGTTTCTACCATTGAACAAAATATGGTTGCAGCCGCCCAACTTGCTGGAGCAAATGTGATTAATGCAACCTTTCATCATTTTTCTCCTTTTGGTGTTTCAGGGGTTGTGGTCATTCAAGAAAGCCACCTTGCTATTCATACATGGCCTGAATATGGATATGCTGCTGTTGATCTTTTTACTTGTGGAGAGATTAATGCTTGGGTATCTTTTGATTTTTTAAAAAAATCTTTTTTAGCACAATCTTATTCTGTTGTTGAAATGCGCAGAGGTTCAGTAAATCTATTAAAACGTAATGATTTTGATATTTCAACCATGCGTCAACGAGCAAGTAAATGGGAAAATCCTGATTTCTATACTAGAAATGTCTGGTTTACAGATAAAGATGAAAATCAAGCCTTATCGATTCGTTTTACGGGCGAGGTTTTGCATGACGTTCAATCTGATTACCAACGTGTACGTATATTAGAGTCATACAAATACGGCAAAATGTTGGCCTTAGATGACATGGTGATGACTACAGAAAATGACGAGTTTCATTACCATGAAATGATCTCACATCCTGCTGTATTTATCCATGGAAATGTTCGAAATGTGTTGGTTATTGGAGGAGGAGATGGAGGAACTATTCGAGAATTGTTAAGACATTCAGAAATAGATCAAATAACCCTTGTGGAAATTGATCAAGAGGTAATCGTTGCCTGTAAAAAACACTTGCCATCCATTGCATCTGAATTTAATCATTCAAAATTGAAGTTAATTATAGACGATGGAATTGATTATGTGCGTAAAGCACAAAGCTCCTCTTTTGATTTAGTAATGGTAGATGGTTCCGATCCAGTTGGACCGGCAGAAGGGTTATTTACAAAAGAGTTCTATGAAAATTGTAATCGAATACTTTGCGATAGAGGCATTTTAGTGGCTCAGGGAGAATCTCCCAAATTTAATGAAAATGCATTTATAGAATTAAATAAAACTTTGAGAGATATTTTTGGAGATAAAAATGCGCCAATATCTTTATTTTATGTGCCTTCCTATCCAACTGGAATGTGGTGTTTTCAATATGGATTTAAGAAAAAATCAGACGTTAAAGTTTCCGATAAAAAGGAACAAATTACCTCCTTTGTGAATCATCACAATTTAAAATATTATAATTATGAGGTTCATTGTGCAAGTTTTGCTTTGCCTAACTTTATAAAAAAGCAACTAGATTTAAGTTAATTATGTTAAAATATATTGCTCGTTTTCTTTTTAAAATAACTGGATGGGAAATCGACCCTAACCCACCTGAAAATATTGATAAATGTGTTGTTGCCGTTGGCCCCCATACTTCTAATTGGGATTTTATAATTGGAAAACTTGCTTTTGTAATGTATGGAGTAAATGCAAAATTTTTAATAAAAAAAGAGTTGTTTTTCCCTCCGTTTGGTTGGTTTCTGAAGTGGGCAGGAGGAATCCCTGTAAATAGAAAAAAAAATAATCAATTTACAAGCAAAGCGATTTCACTTTTTGATAAAGAAGAATCCCTTTATCTTGTTTTTACTCCTGAAGGAACGAGAAAACACAATCCTAAATGGAAAAAAGGGTTTTATTATATAGCGCTTAAAGCAAAAGTGCCTATTTATATATGCTATATTGATTTTTCTAAAAAACGAGGTGGGTTTGACAGTGTATTTCATCCAACAGGCGATGTGGATAAAGACATATTAGAAATTAAATCGGTTTTAAAAAAATATAAAGGAAGATTTCTGGAAAATGGGATTGATTAAAATTTATTTTTTATAGTGTCCGTTTTTTTATCGTATCCATAGGGACAGTGTTTACATCCACTCCTACAACAATATCCCCTTTTAAGATGATATTGTTCGGTAAATATTATATACCCATCTTTGCTGTAATAATAATCTTCTTTTTCAAATTTGTTTTGATTATTAAAGTTGTTTTTTTCTGCCATTTATGAATAATACTCCACCAAATATAAACTTTTCAAAAATTGAAACCCTCAATTATAGAAAACTAAACCTTTTAAATAATAAGGTTTATGTTAAAAGAGACGATTTAATACATCCGATTATTTCAGGAAATAAATGGAGAAAATTAAAATATAACATAGAAGATTGTTTTCAATATGGATATGAGGGAATAGTGACTTTTGGGGGGGCTTTTTCTAACCACCTTATTGCCACAGCTGAGGCATGTAAGTTGTATAAATTAAAATCGATAGCTTTTGTTAGGGGAGAGGAGTTGAATCCATTTTCAAATATGATTTTGCAAGAATGTTACAAAAAGGGAATGGATCTACGATTTATTTCAAGGGCTTCCTACAAAGAAAAAAAAAGGAGTCTTTTTTTTGAAGAAAAATCCAAGAGATTTTTATCCCTTCCTGAAGGAGGTTCAGGTTTTTTGGGGATTAAAGGATGTATGGAAATCTTAAATCAAGAAGATGGGTTTTTTGACTGGGTGGTTCTTGCTCAAGGGACGACAACAACTAGCATTGGAGTGCTTCTATCTATACCCATGCAAACAAAGCTGTTGGTGGTTCCCGCTTTAAAAGGATTCAATGCAATTTCGGAGATGAAAGAACAAATGAAAAATAGTAATTATTTCTCTAAATATATTGATTTAAAATTGAAGCAAGTTCGTGTTGCTTCGGAGTATCATTTTGGTGGTTTTGCAAAAACAACTCCTGCATTATTATCTTTCAGAAAAGAGTTTTTGAAAGAGTCGGGGATTAATATAGATAAAGTTTATAACAGCAAAGCTTTATTTGCCTTAAAAGAGATTTTAAAAAATGAAAAATGGGAAAATCAAAAGATCTTATATATCCATACTGGTGGATATGAATAAGCTATGTTTTTTTCTTTTTCTTAGAACCTTTACTGGATTTTTTCATGAAGGCATATTTTAAATATACCTCAACAGCTCCAATGCTTTTATTTGATTCATTGAAATTAGAAACTGTAGCATCAAAAGCAAGCCCAGCTTTAAAGCCTGAAATGTTAAACCCAATAGTACTTACTATTGCGTCATTTACTCTATAGAAAAACCCATATTGAATACTTTTGGATTTTCGTAGTGTAGTTATCCTTGACCCTTCATCAATCAATGTTTCCGCAGTTGTTCCAATTACAAAACTGTTATTAGGTCCACTTTTATAATAAATTAATTGAGGAGAGATTCTCATATTTCGCTTTTTTGTAATTATATCTGCCCCAGCATGAATTGTCATAAGTGGATATAATTTATTGCCAGAAAATGAAAAGTCTATTTTTTGTGCAGTAAGGTGTTTAAATGATAAACCTGCATAATATTTAGATTTGTTTCTAATGTTTAGTTCATAAAACACTCCTGTTCCAAAGTCAAGAGTTGAGTAGGAATTTCTAAAGTTTTCGTTGTTTGTTATGCTTGGATCAAAAGAATTTCCATTCCACATGTTTTCCCAAGTTTGATTTTGAGGATCAAAACTTTGTTGAAAAAATCCAGGAGAAACTCCAATGGAAAGTTTGTTTCGAAAATCAAGTTCTAAGGTATAACTTACTGGAATTGAAATAGAGTTGGTGGTATACTTAGAGTCTCCTACTTGATCATTATATGCGTTAATCCCTATTCCAAAATTGTTGTCTCTGTCTGATTTGTCTGGAACTTTGAATTCAGCAACAAAGCCATTTGTTCTCATTGGGGCAGCATCAATAGTAAAATAACTATACCTGAAATTGGTGAAAAAAGAAATGTCTTCCACTTCCGTTGCAACAGCCGCTGGATTTAGAAGCCCTCTAGACATAAACCAAACGCTAGAATTAGGATCTTGTTGAGAAAATGAAATTTTTGAAATTCCACAACAAATAAGAACAAAAAATAAATATCGTAATTTCATGTGTTATCGCAATAAAGTTATTGATCCATTTTTGGAATTAGAAACCCCGTTTACAAGGCGGTAATTTAATTTGTATACAAAGGTTGCAGAGTTTTCAGGTTTTCCCTTAAAAGTACCATCCCACCCTTCATTTGGATCTGTGGTTCGAAAAACAAGTTGACCATATCGATTAAAGATTCTAAAATCAATTTCAATTATACCATATCCAAGTGGTTTGATTTTGTCATTTTTTCCATCCCCATTAGGAGAAAACGTATTTGGAACACCAATTGCTTCGATAAAGTTAACAATGACTAATACGGTGTCTGTAGCAGTACATCCTTCTGGAGAGGTATTGGTAACGACGTAGTAAGTATTAAAAATAGGAGATGCTGTAATTGTATCACAAGCAGTATTACAAATTATATCGCTATTTGGATCCCAACTTAATGTTCCACCCGCTGAACCCGAAGCGGTAAGTATTGCTTGTCCAAACATGTTTATGGTAGTGTCCGCAATAGCAGATCCATTTAATGAGTCTAATGCAGAAGCGGATATAGTAGGCGTTTGTCCAACGGAAATATTTTCTGTGGTTAAGTTTGTTCCCCAAGCATTTCCAACCTCTAAAGAAATAGAATAGGTGCCTGGTGTATCAAAACAAACTGGCCCTGGATTAGCTCCATTGTAGGTTGCTGGTGTACCACCAGAAAAGGTCCAATTGTACGTGATTGGATCTTGAGTTGAATTATTTATTAGTGTAATACAGTCACCTTCGCATATGGTAGATGACGATACCGTAAAAGTTGCAACTGGCGCATTTTGACTTAAATGCGAAAAAGACAGAAACAAAACGATTGCAATGCTGCAAATTCTCATGATAAAAATTAATTTAATCCGTTTAATTTTACGAAAATAAATAAAAAAGTTTCAATATAAACCCTAAAATAAGTTATTCCTTTAACAGTTCAAGTATTTGTTTGGATTCTTTAACATCATGAACTCTAAAAATAGCGGCGCCATTTAGACCAAAAAAAGTATTTAAAACAGTGGTTCCATTAAGTGCATCTTTAGGGGTAACTTGAAGTTTCTTATAGATCATTGATTTCCTGGAAACGCCAACTAATATAGGTTTCTCAACACATAATAAGGATTCAAAATGTTTGGTGATGTTAAAGTTTTCTTTTAATGTTTTTCCAAATCCAAATCCAGGATCAACAATGATGTCATGAATTCCTTTTTCTTTTAAGGTCCTTATTTTTTTTGAAAAAAAATAAATCATTTCCATGGTAATATTCTTTTTTTCTTCTTGATTTAATTGATCGTTATAAGTTAAAATGTATGGAGTTTTATATTCTGCGGCGACCTGAATGATCTCAGGATCTATATTAAAGGCGCTTATATCATTGATTATTCCTGCACCCGCTTCAACAGCTTTTCTAGCTACTTTTGATCTTACTGTATCTATAGAAATAATGCATGCTGGATATTTTTCTTTTATCGCAATTATTGCTGGTATTACTCTAGATATTTCTGTTTCTACATCTGGTAATGTTGCACCTGGTCTTGTAGACGCACCTCCAACATCAATAATGTCTGCTCCATGGCGAATCATTTCATCTACTTGGTTTAAAATTTCTTTGGAAGAACGAAATCTACTTTTTGAATAAAAAGAATCCGGTGTACAATTAATTATTCCCATTATCTTTGGGCTGGATAAATCAAACAATTTTCCATAAATATTGATGGAATGTTGTTTTCGAAATATATTGTCGTTTAAATCTAACATGGAAAAACTGTAAATGGAAAATACGATTTCTGAATATACAAAAGTAATGAATGTTTGTCGAGAAATTTTCAAAAAGAAAAATGAAGATTATGGAACATCATGGCGAATTTTAAGACCAAGCTCATTAACCGACCAAATATTTATTAAGGCACAACGGATTAGAACGATTCAAGAAACGGGGGAAAACAAGGTCGGCGAAAGCCCCAATGATGCATTTATGGCGATTGTCAATTATTGTATCATGGCTATTATTCAGTTAAAAGAGAAAAGAGATTTTAATGCATCGTTGTCTAGTGATGAAGCAATATCGAAATACGATGCTTGTGCAAAGGAAGCTTTTGATTTAATGAAAAAGAAAAATCATGACTATGGAGAGGCATGGGTGGATATGCGTGTCAGCTCCATAACCGATTTGATTTTAACTAAAATATTAAGAATAAAGCAAATAGAAGATAATAAAGGGAAAACAATAGCAAGCGAAGGGTCGGAAGGAAATTACTTTGACATGTTAAATTATGCTGTTTTTGCACTTATTTTATCGAAGTAAAATTGTTAAGGTTCTGTTAACGATTATCAAATTATACCAATCAATTTATATTTTTAAACAAAAACTAGTTTATGCAAAATTTCAAAAAATATATTCCTATTGTTTTAAGAGTTTCTGTTGCCTTTTTGTTTTTGTTTTCTGCTTATGCAAAAATACACCCCTCTCCAACAGTTAAAGCAGCGATATCTAATTTTGAATTAACCTACTTATGCTCTCTTATGGATATGGCTTATGCTCAAATAATATCCAGAGCGTTGATTGCTGCAGAAATTGCTTTAGGTATAGCAATTTTGTTTCCTTTTTATTTAAAAAGATTTGTTATACCAGTTTCTGTATTTCTTTTATTCATTTTTTCTATTCATTTATCATATGTGGTTTTTTCAAATGGAAATTCGGGTAATTGTGGATGTTTTGGAGAATTGATAAGCATGACACCTTTACAAGCCATTATTAAAAATGTTCTTGCAATTGTTGCATTGATTTACTTATATTACATTACCCCTAAAGACAACATTGTAAAATCACATAAATATATATTAGCTTTATTTTACATAGTTCCAGTTGTAATAATGTTCCTTTTATTTCCATTTGATATTGGTGATGCATCTCCATGTGATAACTCTTCTATAAAAGAGATTAAAGTGACAGACTTTGTTAAAGGTCCACCCCAAAAAAACTCAAAATTTTCTGAGTATATCGGGAAGGTTGAATTTGAAACAGGTGGAAAAAAAATTAACATAGATGAAGGAAGAAAAATATTATGTTTTTATAATCCGGAATGTGATCATTGTAAGGATGCGGCAAAAGCTATTTATAAGATGGAAAAATCAACAAAAAATTTTCCAGAAGTTTTTATCATTTTTCAAGAAGAAGGAGCAGATAAAATACCAGATTTCTTTACTTCTGTTGGAAAATCATATAAATATAAAATAATGAATGCTTTTGATCAGCCATTTGATTTTTATAAAGTTTTTCCCTCTCAATATTCAACACCAGGAGTTGTTTTTCTTTGGAATGGAAATGTTATTCGTTTTATGGATGGAATAGATAAAAATAAATTCACTCCTGAAAAATTAGAAAAAGCTCTCAAAAAAAAGTAATATTTTCGCAACTTATTTTAACTAAATTTTATGAGAAAGAAAGTTCTTGCTGGAAACTGGAAAATGAATTTAAACTCTAAACAGTCTTTAGCGCTTTATGCAGATATATCTGCTGCTCTTTCGTCAAATAAAGAATTTGATTTTATCGTTTTTCCTCCATTTTTACACCTTAAAGAATTGATTGATTCAAGAGGTTTTATTGAAATTGGTGCTCAAAACTTTCATCCAGAATTAAATGGAGCTTTTACTGGAGAAGTTTCGGTTTCTCAAATAAAAGACATTGGGATTCAATATGCCCTTATAGGCCATAGCGAGAGAAGAACCTTGTTTAAGGAGTCCAATTCTTTTTTAAAGCAGAAAGTGGATGCAGCAATTCAACATCAAATTCGAGTTGTTTTTTGTTGTGGAGAACCTTTGGAAGTTAGAGAAAATCAAGACCCTGTAATGTATGTAACCAATCAACTTAAAGAAAGCCTTTTTCATCTCAATTCCGAACAATTAAAAACTTGCATGATTGCTTATGAACCGATATGGGCAATTGGTACGGGTAAAGTGGCAACTGAGGAACAGATATCTCAAATGCATACCGCGATAAGAAATGAACTTAAAAGCAAATATGGTCAACAAATAGCAAATGAAATCTCTATTCTATATGGAGGAAGTTGTAAGCCATCCAATGCAAAAGCTGTTTTTTCATGCGAAAATGTAGATGGTGGATTGATCGGTGGAGCATCCTTGGAACCTACTTCATTTGTGGAATTATCGGAGTGTTTTTAAAATGGATTATCTCGAACTAGAACTTAAATTAAGTCCCTTAAAACCTTGGTCTGAAATAGCAATTGCAAACCTTGCCGAACTTGGCTTCGAAAGTTTCGTGGAAAATTCAGATGGCATAATGGCATATATTTCGAATGAACTATTTGATGAAAAGAGGGTTGATCATCTTTTAAACGAGATAATGGATGAAGAGGTTGACTACAAAGTTAGTTCTCGGGTTATCCCACATCAGAATTGGAATAAAACTTGGGAATCGGAATTTGAGCCAGTTCATGTTGGAAATAAGCTCTCTATTTTGGCTCCTTTTCATGATAAAAGCGTTGCCAATGAAATTCAAATTGAAATAATGCCTAAAATGTCCTTTGGAACGGGGCATCACCAAACCACCCAATTAATGTGTGAATGGATGTTTGATCTTGACTTTAAGGAAAAGAGCGTTTTAGACATGGGGGCTGGAACTGGTGTTTTGGCAATTTTGGCTGAAAAATTTGGCGCCAAAAATATATTGGCTGTTGATATTGAAGATTGGTCTGCTGAAAATATTGTTGAAAATTGCAAAAGAAATAATTGCTTAAATATTGAATCACGATGTGGAGACATTGATTGTATTCATGAAGATGAGTTTGATGTGATTTTAGCAAATATCAATAGAAATATTTTAGTGGAACAATTGCCATATTATTCTAATAAAATAATAAAAGGCGGATTTTTGATGCTTAGTGGCTTTCTAGAAAGCGATTTGGATATGCTCATTACTATAGCTTCCAAAAATGGATTTACTTTTCTTGATAAAAAAAATAAAGACGTTTGGTATTCCTTGAAGTTTATAAAGTCTAGATAAGAGTTATTCTATCAAACGCTCTAAATAGGTAGTATCGCTTAGGCATTTTAAAAATGCGATGAGTTGTTGTTTTTCTTTTGAATTAATTTCAAATGGCTTTATAATTGAGTCTTGATTTTTGTGCTGCATGCCACCATTTTCGTAATGTGAAATTACGTCTTCAAGCTTTGAGATGCTTCCATCATGCATATATGGATACGTAAGTTCAATATTTCTTAAAGAAGGGATTTTAAACATTCCAATATCCGAGGAGTCATTAAAAATTCTAAATCGACCTTTATCTTCTCCATAATCTTTATACAATCCGTTATTAGCAGCTTTATGGGTGGTAAAGTATGGGGCGGGATGACAAGAAATGCAATATAGTTTGTTAGAAAACAATTTCCACCCTTTCACTTCTTGTTTATTTAAAGCGTTTTTGTCTCCTTTTTGATACTTGTCAAAAGCCGAATTCAAAGAAATTAACGTACGTTCAAATGCAGAAATACTTCGGGTTAAAACCCACGCATCAAATTCCCGATTAAAAACCTCTTTTGCCATTTGTTGATATTCTGGAATTGCTTTTAACTTAGGAATGAGTTCTTTCATGTTCATGTTCATTTCCGAATGTTCTTGAATCGGAACAATTACTTGCATTTCTAGTGTTGGGATATGCGCATCAAACATAACCGTTTCAAGAAAGGCAGAATTTAGAATAGATGGAGAGTTTCGTTGAGTGGTTTGTTGATTAACGCCTTGACTTTTTTTACGCCTATCGGTAAATGCAAAATTTGGATTATGGCAATTGGCACAAGATACGGTATTATCAGATGAAAGTCTTTTGTCAAAAAAAAGCATTCTGCCAAGCTCTACTTTTGTTTTTGAAATAGGGTTGTCTTTAGGAAACGGTATTTTAATGGGAGAGTTGATTACAGAAGCCTCTTTGCATTTATATAGCAAAGATCCTGATAACAAGAATAAAATAAAAAAGAGAAAATTAACCGATTTGATAATCAAGGGATATAAATATTCAAAGTTTTGATTAGATCCCCATTTTGGTTAAGTAGTTGACAAAGGTATTTTCCACTTTTTTTATTCCTTAAAATAATAGAACCATTTTTATTTATTTTTTTTATGGATTCACAAATTTTCCCATCCATAGAAAGCACAATTAATTCATAGGCACTTGTTACGTCTTTCCAATTTATATGAGTTTCATTTTCATGAAAATTAGAAAAGAATTTTCCGAAATTGCTCAAAAAATCATTTTGTGCATTGATGGGTTGCGTAAAAACGGGTTCCGTTAATACATTATCAAGAACAAATTGGTTGTCGCCGCTTTCTCCATGTAAAAAACCAACAGAATTAAGAGAAATGTTTTTAAGCCACTGTTCAATGTTGCAATTAAGATAGATGTCAATTTTAGATCCACTTGTATTGGTTTGAATAATTGGCATTTGAAGAACGGTTTGTTGGTTTTGATTTCCAAGATTATGAAGTTGAAAACCAGCGTCTGCAGATCCATTATTGTCTGAATCAACCATTCCACCAACAATCATGTGCATGTATCCAGTTGACCAACCCCAATACATGGATGGGCTTTGAAAACTTAGTGGATGAGTAGATGCATAAGAAGAGATGTCTTGAGAATTTGAACCGGATATGGTGTTGTATCTTGAAGGAACACCTACAGTAAAAGTGAGTTGATTTATGGTGTTTATATTGGAAAATGAACCTAGATGAATGCTGTAATTATCTGGCTCGATCAAATAAATATGGTTGCTGTCAAGATTTCCGGAAGTATTTCCTCCATCGTGAGAAAGCAATACGTCAGAAATATAATAATCAAAATGATCAAGATTGAAAACCTTTCCATCTAAGCCGGTATAATCGGTGTTTAATGTAAATAAAGTATTGTTGACAAAAGGGTTGAAGTGGAGGTAAATGTCTTTTTGCGAATGCACGCAAAAAGAAAGTAGCAAAGAAGTAAGAATAATTGTTTTTAGCATTATTTTTTATTTGCAAGATACAAAATTTCGCTTTTTTGAAGACGATATTTTTCAATTTCTTGTTCATTATAAAGCGCTGTTACTGGAAAATGGTCCACTTCAAATCCTGCTTTTTCAAGCCATTTTGGATAATCTTTCCCAAATAATCTTAGATGATCTTTTTGCCAGAAATGTATTTCTCGATCTTTTGGTGAAACAATACTAGCATCTTCATAGGTTTCTTCTCTTTGATGATCTTGAGGAACTTGCATAATTGCCCAGCCTCCCTTTTTCATTACTCGATGCAATTCGGTCATGCATCTTATTGGGTCTTTAACGTGTTCCATGACATGGTTGCAAAAAACAACATCAAAACGATCGTTTTCAAGTGGGATTTCATGTAAATCAAAATGGATATCTGCAATTGGAGATTCAATATCCCCAGTTAAATAATTCAAGTTTTTTTGTTTTTTAAATTTTTTCAAAAAACATTGTTCTGGTGCAATATGTAGAACGTTTAATTTATTTGCCGAAAAAAAGTTGGTTTTTTCTTTAAGAAAAAGCCACATCAATCGATGCCTTTCAAGTGTTAAATCATGAGGGCAGAGTACATTTTTTCGATGCGCAACTTCTGATCCATAAGAAAGGAATTTAGAAAAAGAACGCTCACAAACCGGGCAATGTGTTTTGTTTCCTCGATAAAGAATAGGAACAATTAATTTAAAAGGGTAGCTAAGACGAATTAATAAGGGTCTTGGCAAAGTATTTAATAAGTATTTGTATAATCCCATAATTTGTAACAAAAGTAAAATTAATAAAAGTTATTAAGCCCATTTTATGTTTATTTTTGTAGCTAAATACATTTTCATGCAAATTTTAGTTTTAATTTTATTTATGTCTGTAAGTAGTTTTTTTGTGGCTCAAAATCCAAATAGTGGCCCGGTAGCAAAACGAATAGAAAAGGAATTATTTATTCATAACCATAAGCGGGTTGATCCATATTTTTGGATGAAGCAAAGAGATTCCAAAGAGGTTGTAAATTACCTTAAAGAGGAAAATAATTATGCAGATTCGTATTTAAAAAATCACCAGGATAAAATTGACACTTTGCTTAAAGAATTTGAGCATAGAATTAATCCAAATGAACAGAGTGCACCATTTGTTCGAAATAAAAAAACGTATCAAATCCGAAGTTTGGAAGGCAAAGATTATTCATTGATTTATTTGTTAAATAAAAAAAATGAGACCTTGTTTTTGGATGAAAATGAAAGAGCGGAGGGGCATTCTTTCTATCAACTTGCGAATTGGGTTCCTTCTCCAAACAATAAAATGCTTGCGCTTACTGAAGATTTTATTGGTCGAAGAAACTATTCTTTAACGATTAAACATTTAGATTCGGGAGAATTTTTACAAGATAGCATAAGCCAAACCAATGGTTCTGTTATTTGGGCAAATGATAATAAAACCCTTTTTTATGTAAAAAGTGATCCGCAGACTCTTAGAGATTTTCAGGTGTATCGACATCGTTTGGGAGAAGATGTTAAAAAGGATGTGTTGGTTTATCAAGAAGATGACGAAACATATAGCGTTTCGATTGAAAAAAGCAGATCAGGAGATTTTATAATGCTATATTCCTATAGTACATTATCTTCAGAATTGCGATTAATTGATGCAGACAAACCTGAAGAAGCAGATCGTATTTTTCTTAAAAGAGAGAAAGGGCATTTGTATTCCGTAGAAGCACATAAAAAAGGGTTTTATATTCTTTCTAACAAGGAAGCAAAAAACAATAAATTGTTGTTTTCAAAAGACATGCCAACTAGCTTAAAATCTTGTGAAATTGTTGTTCCGCATGATGAAAATTTGATGCTTGAAGAGATTCATGTTTTTAAAAAGCACTTAGTCCTTGTAGAACGATCTAATGGTTTAGAAAAAATAAGAATGATTAACCTTAAAAAGAACACGGAAAAATACATCAATTCCCATGAAGAAACCTACGCCATAAACATGGGTTTAAATGACGATTATAATGCGAAAGAATTCTTTTATAATTATGTTTCTTTATCTACTCCTTATACCGTTTATTCTTTTGGATTTAGAACTGCAGAAAAGAAAATATGGCATCAGCGATTGCTTCAAGATAAAACCTTTAGCCCATTAAATTATGAATCCAAAAGGATTTGGGCAATCGCAAACGATGGAACTCAAATTCCAGTGAGCATCATTTATAAAAAAGGAATAGATTTATCTAAGGCACCATGTCTTTTATATGGATATGGCTCTTATGGCTATACCATTCCAGATTATTTTAGTGCAACTAGAATTAGTTTGTTAGATAGAGGATTTGTATATGCTTTGGCACATATAAGAGGAGGGAAGTATATGGGCGAGCAATGGTATCAAAACGGCAAATACAAGAAAAAAATAAATACGTTTACCGATTTTATTAATGTTGCAGAACACCTTGGGAATTTTGCTTATTGCGATAAAAATAGCATTTATGCGCAGGGCGGTAGTGCCGGTGGATTGCTAATGGGTGCAATAATGAATATGGCGCCATATATGTGGAAAGGAGTGATTGCCCAAGTACCTTTTGTGGATGTTGTTACGACAATGCTTGATGAAACAATCCCTTTAACTACAGGTGAATATGACGAGTGGGGAAATCCAAACCAGAAAGATTTTTATACCTATATGTTAAAATATTCTCCTTATGACAACATAAGAAAAATGGATTACCCTAGCATTTATGTGACAACTGGATATCATGATTCTCAAGTCCAGTATTGGGAGCCAGCCAAATGGGTTGCCAAAATAAGAGCAATGCGAACAAATAATAAACCATTTATTTTTGAATGTAGCATGGATGCTGGGCATGGAGGAGCATCGGGAAGAACAAATTCTCGTTTGGAAGTTGCCAAGTTGTATGCCTTTATTTTAAGTATTGAAGAATCTAAGAAATAGTTTATTTGTTTTCTTTTTTAGTGTTAACCTTTTTTGGTCTCAGCATCTAGACACCAATTATATTGAAACGTTCAAAGATAAGCTTGTTTTGTATGCAGACTTAGGCTTTTCTTCTGCACCATTTCAACTAAAGCATACCTTTGAAAATGGGGTAGGAGAATTAAACTTCAAAAACAATATTCGTCCAAATTTAGGGCTTGGTTTTTCTTATAAATGGCTTGCTCTAAGGTTAAGTTTTCCAATAGTAAATAATTTAATGGATGTGTCTAGATATGGAAATACAGCATATCTAAATTTTGGATTAAATTTTTCTGTAAAAAAGTTTTTTTTTGATATTGATTTTAAAGGAGCTAGGGGGTATTGGTTAAAAAATGACTTTGAAAACGATTTTATTGTTAATGATGGGGAAAACTTAATTTTTAACAACTTAAGAGCAATAAATTTTTCGGCAAGTTCTTGGTATTTTAAAAACAAGAATTTCAACATGAATGCTTTTTATGGGAAAAAAGCACATTATAAAAAGCAAGTTCATACCTGGTCTATAAAAGGAACCATGAATTTTTTTGGCGTAGGAAATAATGGGAACTTAATTATATTAGATGAATTAGTTACAGATGCTACAAGTAAATTAGGAGGAGTTACTTTTTCGGCTTATGATATTGGGGTAATTCCTGGATATGCTTATGCAAATAGGATTAAAAACTGGCAGTTTTCTGCTTTGTTGGGATTTGGAGCAGTGGTTCAGTCCAAGTTTTATACGACAAAATATAACACTAGAGGATTTCTTGGAATTGCACCAAGATACGATTTTAGAATGTCCCTTGGATATTCTTCTCCTTCCTTTTTTATGTTTTTTGTAACAGAATTAGATAATAAATCAATTCAATTTACAGATTTGGTTTATAGACAATATTATTATAGTCTCAGATTAACCGGAGGATATCGATTTAGAAAAAAGTAGCTACATTTTTCCCCAAACTCGAACAAAGGTTTTTTGTTTATTCTTTCTTTTTCTAAAAACATTGGCATCGTACCAAAATCTAATTTCTTTAATAAATCGATCTTTTCCATTTAAATCAATTGCCCTTGTTTGTCCTCCTGATGGGATTGTTTTTCTCATCTTTATCTTTTGAGTAGAACCATTAGCAAATACAACAACGACCTTATGAAAATCAACTGAAGAGCCTTTGACTGTAATGTATATAGATTTAAAGTTTCCTTTTTTAGCGGTTACTTGAATAACATCGTGATCTAAACGATCGCTAACAATTTTTTGCCCCAAATAAAGCCATTTGTTTTGATTTGGTTTTAAAACGTGTTTTTTAGAGGTCTTTTTTTATGATTTTGTGAAAATGTCACATTGCTAACAAAGCTTAAAGCGACAAAACAAAACAGCAGAAATGTTATTTTTTGCATAAATAAATGGTTTTTTTTAGTAAAGGTTCAAATACCTAGCCAAAGTATTAAAATTTTCTTAATAAATTTAGAGTGTATTTAATTGCTTTCAGTTTTAAAATTTATAAAATGTTGTTTCGTTTTGTTGTAGGTTTTCTTCTTGTTTTTCCTTTTTTTGCTTTTTCAAGCACCCATAAATATTCTCTTTCTTATAACGATGATCCTTCTACAACTATTGTCCTGGGGTGGTCGGGAGATTCTGCGATGGTGTATTATGATACTATTGATTATGGCACAAATTATTCTCTTTATTCACAAACAAATGGGATTAGTAGAACAGGTGGAGCACATTCCATTACTAGACATTTTTCCCGGTTAAGCAATTTGGAATCAAATACCCTTTACTTTTTTGTTTTACACGATGTTCAAGGAGATACTAGTTTGAGATTTTCATTTAAAACTCTTTCCGATAACCCGATGGATTCGGTTTCATTTATTTCAGGGGGCGATTCTAGAGATGGTTTTAAGGTTCTTGGTGTTTATACCGAAAATTGCCCAAGTGGAAGTTGTATTGAACAACGACGAAAAGGAAACCGCTTGGTTGCAAAAATAAGACCTGACTTTATATCTTTTAATGGGGATTTTGTAATGAACCAGGTCACATCAAACACAACTACTGAATGGAACAATTGGTTAGATGACTGGCAGTTGACTATCACACCCGATGGTAGAATGTTTCCATTGTTATTTAGTTTAGGAAATCACGAGGATAATTCAGATGCGTATGAAATGTTTGATGTTCCAATGGAAGAATATTATGTAATAAACATAAACAATGGGCTTTTGCGTTTTTATTGTTTAAATTCTGAATTAAATCCTTGCACAGAAACAAATCAACTGGATTGGTTTACCAACGATTTGCAATTGCATTCAGGTTCATCTAATGACCCTTTATGGAAATTTGCTCAATACCATGTGGCCACATATTCGATGGCTTTAGGGTATGGCATGGAAAGCAATCAAATGGAATGTTGGGTTAATCTTTTTGAACAATATAATATTTCTTTAGCCATAGAGTCCCATGGCCATGTGACGAAGTGGTCTTATCCTTGTGTTGCTAAAAATGACAACTCAGACTTTGAACTTTCCAGCTCCAATAGTGGAGTAGTCTATATTGGAGAAGGGCAGTGGGGAGCACCTCATCGCCAACTGGATTTTTTAGGGCTTAATCAAAAGCCTTATATCCGTGACATGGATGTATTTGATGGATTCTTTTATATAACAGTAAACCCTTCAAAAGCAACAATAAGAACAGTTAAGTTTAAAGATGTCGATAGTGTGCAGGCCCACACAAGTAATGTTTTGGGAAAAAACTTGCCTATTGGTACGACTATCTGGGAACCAACAAACGGAAATCAAATTATTATTGAAAATAATGCCTCTATTATAAATGAAAACACGTCTTCTTTTTGTTCGGTTTACCCAACGATTTCATCGGATTATATTCAAATTGATTTTCAAAACAACTCTTCTCACAAAACATTAGAACTGTATAATTCCCTTGGGATAAAATGTAAACAAATACGTTTATCTCCTACCAAAAAATATACCATGGATATTTCTGGTATTTGTTCGGGAGTATCCTATTTGTATGTGAAAGAACAAAATGGAAAAACAATGCCGTTTAGAATTGTTAAAACCCCATAGTGTTTTTATGCTGCCCAATGAATTCGATCAAGGGTTCGATACTGAATTGCTTCAGCAATATGAGATGCTTCAATATTTTTTTTATTATCCATGTCTGCAATTGTTCTAGATACTTTTAAAATTCGATTATAGGATCTTGCGGAAAGATTTAATTTTTCCATGGCATTTTTAATAAGATTTAAACTCGACTTATCTAAACAACAATAGGTTTTAAGTTCTTTAGTTTTCATTCTTGAATTATAATCAATGTTTTCCTTGTTTTTAAAACGTAGTATTTGTGTTTTTCTATTTTGTTCTACTCTTTTTTTTATTTCTAAACTAGGCTCATTTTTTTCATTCGAATTTAAATCAAAAAAGGATACAGGGTCTACTTCTATATGCATGTCTATCCGATCTAATAGTGGTCCAGAAATCCTACTTAAATAACGGTTGAGTATGCCAGGGCTACACTTACAATTTTTTGATGGATGTGTATAGTTTCCACATGGACAAGGATTCATTGCTGCTATTAGCATAAAATTAGCAGGGAACATTTCTGAATATTTGGCTCTAGAAATAAGTATTTCTTGATCTTCTAAAGGTTGCCTTAAAACTTCTAAGACACTTTTTTTAAATTCGGCAAGTTCATCTAAAAATAAAATCCCATTATGGGCCATTGAGATCTCTCCAGGTTTTGGATTAATACCACCACCCACTAATGCCGTATTTGATATAGAATGATGAGGTTTTCTAAATGGTCTTTTGTAAATGTTTTTTGTATTTAAAAAAGAAGAATCATAGATGCTATATATTTTAGCGGTTTCTATAGCCTCGCTTTTTTTCATATTTGGCAAAATTCCACCAATACATTTTGCTAACATTGTTTTTCCGGATCCAGGAGGCCCGATAAGTAAAATATTATGATTTCCTGTAGCCGCAATTTCAAAAGCTCTCTTTGCATATTTTTGCCCTTTAACATCTTTAAAATCCGGGTTAAATATTTCTTCTTTATCTTCTAAAGTTTCTTTTTTAAAAAAAACACTATTCTTTGTTTTGTTAAAAAAATGAACAACATCTAAAATGGTATTAACGCCAACTACTTTTAACTTATCTATTAAAGACACTTCAATTACATTTTCAGCAGGAATAATGATTCCTTCAAAACCATTTTTCTTTGCTGCAATAGCCATTGCTAGAACTCCTTTTGATTTCTGAATTGTTCCATCAAGTGATAATTCTCCAACAATTACATATTGCTTTAGTTTGCTTGTGTTTAATTGCTTACTCGAAGCTAATATTCCTATTGCTATAGAAAGGTCAAAATGTGATCCTTCTTTTTTAATATTAGCTGGTGCCATGTTAATGGTTATTTCTTTTCCAGGAAATTTCAATTTATTATTGATAATAGCTTTTCGTACTCTTTGTTGGCTTTCTTTTACGGTATTATCTGGTAATCCAACCATGTAAAAGTTAATTCCAATCTCAATATTTACCTCAATTGTTATTATATATCCTGTTATCCCTATAATGGAACTTGAAAATGTTTTGACGAGCATTTGTTTTCTATTTAAGATACGAATTCTTAAAAAATAAAACAATAAATTTTACCCTTCTTTTGGAAAAAAATTAGTTTTGTGTTTAAGGTACTTTGACCCAAACCCGAAAAGAACTAAGGCCATTGCCCAAACAATTAAATAAGATGGAACTTGTTGGTGCATGAATACAACTTTTAGCATTTGAATAAACCAGATACATGATAAAGATGCGCATATTCCAGGGTACTCATTTTTCCAAACCATTTTCCAGTTAAAAGATCCTTGTGGTTTTTTATAATTACTAAAACTGGGCAAAAAAATGGGGGTTTTTTTAGCCCATTTCTTATGCTCATCCTTGAACTTTACTCGAAGGTATTCTTCTTCCACAAAGAAGATGAAGTAGTAAAGAAATAAAAAAAATAGTACTCCTAATAAAAGAAAATACAGGTTTTGTATAAATGTCAACAATCCTATCCATATGAAGAAGTTTCCAAAATATAGCGGATGTCTTAGCATAGAATAAATGCCTGTAGTGTTTAATTTTTCTGCAACTTGTTGATCCCTGTTTTTTCCTGAACTATGTAGGTTTCGATGTCCAACTACAAGACTTCTTATAGCGTGCCCCAAAAACACTAACAGTAGTGAAAAAAAAATTTCAAATAAAAGACTAGATGATTCAATTTTTCGTTCATTATAAACAAAGGGAATCGATATTAAAACGATAAAAAGCGGGAACTGTCCTCTGTATTTAAACAGAAGATTGCCTATTTTTTTCTTCGTTTTAGTTTGCATTAAAAAAAATAAGTATCTTTAATATATTATCAGTAAAGATATTTCTTCTAAGGTATGAAAGAAAAGTTTGAATTAGAATATTTGTTTAAGACATCTTCCAAAGTTTTGGAGAATCTTATTTTTATGCCATCAGGTCTTGCTGAATGGTTTGCTGATGATGTAAAAATAAGAGACGATGTTTATTCCTTTTATTGGGATGGCTCCAATGAGCAAGCTAAGCTTTTATATAGGAGTAGGGCTAGCTCTAAAATAAAATGGCAGTGGTTGGATGATCATTAAGATAATCTAGATGCATATTTTGAAATAAGTTTCACCGTTGCACCGATGACTAGTGCCGTTATTCTTAAAATAACTGATTTTGCTGAAGAAGATGATTTTGATGATTCAAAATTATTGTGGGATCAGGCTGTTCAGGATTTAAAACGCGTTTTAGGAGCATAGATTCAATGACATTTATTTACCTTTGTTTAAATAAATAAGATTGTATTGAAACGCCTTTATTTTTTTAGTATCAAATCTTTTATAGGACCCTTTTTTATCACATTGATAATTTCAATGTTCATGCTTATTATGCAGTTTTTCTGGGTTTACATTGATGATATGTTAGGCAAAGGAATTAGTATTTGGGTTATTTTAGAGCTTATTTTTTATGTTTCTGCAGGGGTTGTTCCATTAGCTCTTCCATTAGCTGTTCTACTTTCTTCTGTGATGACTTTAGGTAATCTTGCTGAAAAAAATGAGTTAACGGCATTAAAATCAGCGGGTCTTTCCTTGTTTAACATTTTAAAACCACTAACGATAGTAATCGTTTTTATTTCTCTTGGTGCATTTTATTTTTCAAATTACATTATTCCAGTTGCTAATTTAAAATGGCATTCTATTATTTATGATATACAAAACACCAAAATTTCTGCAATTGTTAAACCTGGAGCATATAGCAATGAATTAGAAGGATATTCCATAAAAGTGGATAAGGAAAAAGATGAATCTTTTGAAGGCATATTGATTCATGATCATAGTTCTCCTAAAAAATTGAAAACGATACGAGCTCAAAAAGGAAAAATGTATAAATCCGTTAATGGGAAATATCTGTTTTTAGATTTATTAAATGGCGATGTTAGCGAAGAATTAAATACAGAAAATCCCATTTATTTAAATTCTTCAAAGCTTCAAAAAAGCCCAAGAAATAAAAGGCCATCAAGAAGGTCTTCATTTAAAAAAGCAACTTACAAGATAGAGTTAGAGGGATTGGGCATGAATCGAAGCAATGAAAATCTCTTTGTAAATAAACATGAAATGATGAATGTTTTTCAAATTGCACATGTTATTGATTCGATTAAAAAACGTCAAAAAGAAATTATTTTTAAATTTTCAAATGGGATAAAAAGAGACCATCCTTATTTTTCAGCCAAAAACACGAGCTCTAAGTTTGTCTTACCATCAAAAGGTCCAAAACATAAAATTGCTTCAAAAAAAGCATTAATTTTTAATAACGTAAGCAAGGATGAAAAATTGAAATCGATATTAATGGTTCAAACAAAATTGCGTAGAAAAAATCAGACCTTAAAAAATCAAGGGGAATATGCAGAGGTAATGAATAAGGATATGAATTCTTATTGGCTTGAATTTCATCGAAAGTTTGCTCTTGCATATGCTATTTTAGTTCTATTTTTTATTGGTGCACCACTTGGTGCAATAGTGAAAAAAGGAGGTTTTGGTACACCAGTAATTATCGCATCACTATTGTTTATGGTTTATTTTGTTTTGATTTCTATCGGACAAAATCTCGTTGAATCAGAAACTCTTTCTCCATTTTGGGGCATGTGGCTAGCAGGTTTTGTTTTAACTCCCATTGCATTTTTCATTACTAGAGCAGCTTCTAAGGATAAAAGCATAAGCTTTAAAAGTGATCGAGTATTAAAAGCATTACAATTTTTTAAAAAGAGATGAGGATTCTTCATATAAGCAATAAACCAATTTTCCCATTAATTGATGGGGGTTGCAAAGCAATGAATCAAACTCTAAATTCTTTGATGCGTTTAAGTAAAGTGAAGCATATTTGTTTATCGACTTATAAACATCCATTTAATAAAAAAGATTACCCAAAGGACATTTTGAATGAGGCAGATGTAGAAACTATTTATGTAGAAACGAAATTAAATTTTTTTAAAGCATTTGTGCATTTGCTTTTTAATATATCTTATAACTTCAGTAGATTTTATTCAAATCGTGCAAATGCAATTATTCAAAAAAAAATTTTGGAGGAAAAATTTGATCTAATTGTATTAGACAACTTATATGCATGTGCTTATATAGATACAATTAAAAATAAATCTACTTCAAAAATTATTTATAGATCTCATAATGTAGAGCATATAATTTGGGAAAGACTTTATAAAAAGGAACAATTTCTTTTTAAAAGACTATACCTTAAAATTTTAAGTAAGCAATTAAAAAAAATAGAATTAAAAATACTTAAAAAGGTAGATGCTGTTTGGTCTATATCTAATACGGATTCTTTATATCTCTTAAATAAGACACTTTCTTTATCAACTATACCAATGGCATTAAATTTTCATGATAAAAAGCTTGAATACTCGAACAAGGACCTTTTTTTTATTGGATCTTATAATTGGTCACCAAATATTGATGCTGTAACATGGCTTTGCAATGTTTTACTTCCAAAATTACACGAAAAAGATTCTAATGTAGTGTTACACATCGCAGGGTCTTATAGCGATGAAATAGAATCAAAATTAACGTATTCAAAAAACATTATTTTTCATGGATTTGTTAAAGATAGCAATGAATTTATGATAAATAATGGCATTTTTGTTATGCCAATAAGAACTGGATCAGGTGTAAGAGTTAAAGCCCTAGAAGCGATGTCTTTATCTGTTCCTATAATTGCTTCGGAAATGGCTTTAGAGGGGGTGGACTGCGAAAATTCTTTTTTAAAAGCAAAGGGGATTGATGATTGGCTTGAAAAAATTCATTTGTTAAGATCTTCCGAGTCTATGCGAAGAGATATATCAAAGAATGCTTATTCATATGTTAAATCCACATATAACAAAGACGAAATTGACAAATTAATAAAAAAAGAACTTGAAAAAATCCTTGCCTAAATTGGTTTTTATTACTTCTAGATTTCCTTATCCCTTAGAAAAAGGAGATAAATTAAGGGCGTTCTTTTTTATTAAAGAACTATCAAAGAATTATGAAGTGGTTTTAATTTCGTTAAGCGATAAAAAAATTGAAACAAGACAATTACAAAAGATTGAGGAAATATGTGCCAAAGTATATTATTTACAATTAAATAGAGTAACAATTTTTTTAAATATGTTACTTGGTTTTTTTAGTAGTAAACCTTTTCAGGTACATTATTTTTATTCTTATTTTAAACATTTACAAATAACTAAAATTCTTGAAAAAGAAATTCCAGATCATATTTTTTGCCAATTAATTCGTGTTTCAGAATACGTTAAAAATTACCATGAATGTCCTAAAACAATAGACTACATGGATGCCCTATCTAAAGGAATGGAACGTAGAAAAGAAATAGCTCCATTAACTAAAAAATGGCTTTTTACTATGGAGTACAATAGGTTGTTGAATTATGAAAGATTGGTTTTTGATTATTTTGAGCATAAATTAATGATAAGCGAGCAAGATTCTAAGTATGTTTTGCATGATCAAAAAAAATCTATAAAAGTTATCCCAAATGGGATAGACGACTCCTTTTTTATTAAACCAAATGTTAACCCTCAATTTGATATAGTTTTTGTTGGAAATTTAAGTTATGCACCAAATATAGATGCGGTTGAATATCTATTAACTAAAATTTTACCTGTTACAAATTTCACTTGTCTTATTTCTGGAGCTAGCCCATCAAAATATTTAAGAAATAAAATTTCAAAAATGAAAAATGTTTCTTTATGGGCAGATGTAGAAGACATTAAAGTGTCATATTGTTCAGCAAGAGTATTTATAGCCCCTTTATTTATTGGTACAGGCTTGCAAAACAAGCTACTTGAAGCTATGTCCTTAGGTGTTCCTTGTATTACAACAACTTTGGTGAACAACTCGCTTCAAGCCAAAGATGGAGTTCACCTTGAAATTGCAAATTCCTCAAGTGAGTTTATCCAAAAGATAAGCAATCTTCTTTTTAATGAAGAAAAAAGGTTAGCTATTGCAACAGAAGCCACGGCATTTATAAAAGAAAATTATAGTTGGGAAAAATCGATAAGATTATATATAGATTCGATGAACTAAAATGGTTGATATTTTACTGTCATCAATCTAAAGGATCATTTAATGCAAAAAAACGGAGTTGAATGATCTCTGATTTTTGGGAATAAAAAAATCCTTTTTGATTAGTGTATTTGAATTTTAACAAGTTAATTCCAACTTATTTTTTTCGAATAATTAATAAAAGGCTTTTCGATATATTTATAAAATATAGCCGATACAAGAATGGCAATTCCAATATAACCTATGATTAATATCGCTTTCGTTGGAAGGTTGTCATGAAAGTAATATAAATCAAGTTTATTTAAAAATGCATCTAAATAAATAAATATAAATACATGAACGATGTAAAGGCTGTAGGATATTCTGCCGAGATACTGAAAGAACTCGCTTTTTATTGGTTTTTTTAGAGATATTAAAAATAAACTTAGGAATGAAAAAAACAGTTCAAAGTATTGATTATGGAACAAAAAAAGCGCTGCAACGACTATGCAAGACATCAATAACACCCACCTATTTATAAAATGAAATTGCATTAAAAAATAAGATATTCCTAATAAAAAGCATGCAACATATCCGGTCAATGCAACAGGAATAGCGGAAAACCCGAATAATATAATCCCTCCTAATGCGATAAATCGAACAACTATTGACTTATTAACAAGAAAAGGAAACATAATGCCAATTAGCAAATAAAACTGTAATTCGATCTCTAAGGTCCAAAATGTATCTATGTAAAGATCTGTTCCAAAGGCATTCGATAAGAACAAGAAGTTGGCTAAAATAAGTTCAGAGTCAAATGGGTCAGGCAATATTAGATAGTTTGTTGAAACTAACCAGGTAAATAATTCAATCAGTAGAAAACCAATTATTAGGATGTAAGCAGGAGGATTAATTCGAACTAGCCTTTTGGTAAAAAACTGGAGTAAGTTTTTAATTGAATAATTGGAATTAAATAAAGAGTAACATATAATGTAACCTGAGATTACAAAGAAAATTTGCACTCCATACTTTCCTATTTCAAATAGTTCATGAATAGCAGACTCTTCAACCCTAGGGAGTGTGGACGAACTTGAATGTACGATGAGAACCATCGAAACGGCAAGTCCTCGCAGGAAGTCGATGTTGTATATTCTCATAAAATAAGCTCCTTTATTTCTGAAAATAATAAATAAGTTTTAAAGTAACTTGGGTTTTGTTAAAATTGATTTTTTAAATACTAAATATTTAATCATTATAACGGCAAAATTATTCGAAAGCTTGTTCCTTTTTTAATTTCGGATTTTAAAACAAATACTTGTCCTTTATGGTAATCTTCAATGATTCTTTTTGTAAGTGCTAAGCCTAATCCCCAACCCCTTTTTTTAGTGGTATATCCAGGTTTAAAAATTGTTTTAAATTCTTTGCTAGGCATACCACAACCTGTATCGCTAATATCAATTTGAAAAGTATGATTTTTTTGTCTTAAATCAATCTTTAAAACTCCTTTTCCTTTCATGGCATCAATGGCATTTTTCACAATGTTTTCAATAACCCATTCCACTAGAGCGGCATTATGATTTATGTTATAATTAACCGTTTTTTCGAATGTAAAATCAATTTCTATTTTATCTGAAATCCTTGTTTTTAAATAGCTAATTATATTTGAAATAGTTAGAGAAATATCTCCACTTTGCAGTCTTACATCCGATCCTATTTTTGAAAATCTATCTGTAATAACATTTAAACGATCCAGGTCTTTTTGCATATCCTTAACGACCATTTCATCTAACTTTTGTTCGCTTAAGTATTGCACCCAACCCATTAGAGAAGATATTGGAGTTCCTAATTGGTGAGCAGTTTCTTTAGCCATCCCTGCCCAAAGTTGATTTTGTTCTGCTTTTCTAAAGGTTGAAAAAAGAAGGTATGCAATGAAAACGAAAAGCCCAATAATTAAAAATTGAATATATGGATACCATAATAATTTTTTTAACTCTCTGCTGTCATCGTAATAGAGCAGGTTTTTTGAACCATCGTTAAAATCGATAATTATGGGGTCGTTAATGGTTTTAAACTGATTAATATATGCTTTTCTATTTTTTATTTTTTGAAAATCAATATTGGTTCCAATAATACTATTAGAGTCTTTTTTTACAAGCATTACAGGAATATTTCCTTGATTATCAATTAATTCTTTATGAAAAGAAGCAATTAATGAATCTCTTTCTTTTTCTAGTTTAATAATTCCTTTCGAATCGTTATAAACACAAGTCATAAAAAGATCTTTATAAACTTCTATGGTAAAAAATCGACCGTTTTTTTTCCAATCTTTGGCAAGAAATCTAAGTTTAATTTCTAATAAAGAATCCTTTTTTGCTTGTGATAAGTTTGGATGTTTTTTATTTATATAATTAGAATCAATTGAGGTATTTCTAAAGCTTGAAACATTCCATTGATCATCTACTATTACAACCGGAATGTTTTCATTATTTTCAATAATCCTCATAGGAAAATCAATCATTTGATTTCCATCAAGAATTGACATTTGTCCAACGGATTTGGTCGCATCTACCCAAGTAGCAATTTCTTTTCGTTCTTTTTCTCTTAATTCATTAAAGGTGTTGTTGGTTAATTTTACCAGTTCTATTTTTTTCTTTATTGTTCCGGCCCATTGTTTTGCTCTTAATTTTTCTCGTTCCCCTACTTTTGTTACAATGCTATTAGAGATAAATAGCGAAAAACCTATTAGCGCAAGAGCGCCAATAAAAAGAATGATTTTCCACTTTTGTTTATTCGAATAGATGTTCATTTTAAATCCAATTCAGTTCTTTAAAGATAATTCATTTTCAATTTTTTCACAGATAAAGTGATGATCAAACTTTGCGAGGTGTGCATTTAATTTGCTTTTGCTTAGGTTTTTTTTGTTTCTATATGCATTCAAAATGTTTTTTGCCAAACTTTTCGCATTTTGACTTTCAAAAAGATACCCAAACTCTCCATTTCCTAAAAGCTCTGGGGTTCCTCCTGCATTGCTTCCAATTACGGGCACTTCATATGCTAAAGACTCTAAAGTAACCATGCCAAATGTTTCTGATTTGGAAGCCATTACCATGCAATTTATTGCCGAATAAAAATTACTCATATCAGACTGATGACCAATTAAATGAATTTTTTTTGACCAGTTCTTTTTTTTAATTAGGCTAAATATTTCGTTCTCATAAGAGTTTCCTTCATTGATTGTTGAATTTCCCATAAGAACCAAATGAACATTGTTTTGATCAATTTCTTCAAAGGCATTTAATAATAACTTTTGGCCTTTTTGAGGGTCAATCCTTCCAGGAAGACCTATTAGAAAAACATCCATTGGAAGGCCTAAATTTTCTCTGGCAATATTTGCATCAAGCTTATTAATTTTTGATAAATCAATTCCTGATCCAAGAACACGGATTTTTGAGGTTTTATAATTTGTTTTATTAGATACTTGTTCTGCTAAAAAATTTAAAGGACAAAACCAGCGATCAATTCCTTTAAATCGGATGCTATGAAGGATGTTTTTTTTCATAACTCCAAGTTGCATTTCCATAAAATAAGCGGTGTTTATCTTTTTGCCTAAGATGCATTTAACACTAGCAGTTATACTCATGTCTCTGGTACTTCTTATTATTAAGTGAGAAATTTTTTCTTTTTTTATTAAAGAAGCAAGTCTGTATGCAGCTATAAAATCAAAATATTTCCGATGTTTTAAAACAGGAATTGTTTCTAGTTTGTTTTGTATAGAAGCTTTGTAAATTGGACTATTATTAAGTGCTAATATGCACACCGATTTTTCTTTTTCATTCATCCAAATGGCATTTCTAAGTTGATTCATTTCAAGTCCTCCCCAACTATCAGAACTACATAAATAAGCTATTTTAAACGCCATAAATCATTTTTGTGATTTCGTAGTATTAATAACGTGTTAAAAGTACAATATATTAGCTTTTGTAAAAAACACATTTTTTTATTTTTACCAATAAAAAAATAATCTATATTTTTGAGGATTGAGGAAGTAGTTATTATTGGCCACTCTTTTAAAATAAATCAATGAAGCGTGTTTTTTTTATTTTTTTTGTTGCATTTTTCGCTATCGCTATTCCTCTTTGCTTTTTTCCAGTAGAAATATTTCCAGGAGAAGTTGTAATGTATACTGGAAACAAAGTAAAACCAATTCATACCGAAGAAGCAGAACTTAGTTTGTCTTATTTTTTAGGTTATGGTTATGACCCTAAAGATTTATTAGGGATAAAATCTTTTCATTTAACTCTAAAAGGGTATTTTCTGGCTTTTATAGTTTTGTTTGGCCTTCCTTTTTTAATCGCCTATAGAAGCTTTTTGAAAAAAGAGTAATTTATTTTATTTGTAGGCGTATATGTTTTTTTATCTTATTTGTTTGAATAGATAATAGGTATGAGCCAGAATTAAGTCCTTGTAGATTTAAGGTTATTTTGTTAATCCCTTGATTTATTTCTTTTTTAAATGATTTTAGAACCTTTCCTTTGATTTCAAAAAGATGAATTTGAATATTTTCATTGGAATTTGAATTGATTTCTAGTGTAGCAAATTCTTTGGAAGGATTTGGATAAATAATGATATCAGAGATGGGATTAATTGACGAAATAGCAGCACTTCCTGAATTTTGATGCTTTCTAAAGAACTCCCATATTTCAGTGGTATAAAAAATATCATTAGAAGGGCCTAACCAAACATGGTCGGCTCCATTTACCTTATAAAACTCTACTTCGGTGTTGTCATCACAGCCTGAATAAATAGAATGATCTACGGTATATCCATCGTTTGGATTTGAATTTGGAAGACTTGTTGTGACAACATTTGAAGGGTTACAATTGTTATTTGAAACCCAAAAATTAACCGTCTCTTCTGCATCTGTTCCATATTGATTTCCAGTATAATTAATTGTTGCATCAGAAGTTCCGTGAAAATGACAAACAGAAACAGCTTTGTTTGGTGTACAGGTTAATGCACCACCAATAGTTCCAGCAACAGATGCGATAGCAGCAACTCTATTATTTAATTCACAAGCTAATCTTTGAGCCATAAACCCTCCCATGGAAAATCCACAAGCATATACTCTGCTTTGATCAATAGAGTAATTAGTAGAAATGGTATCTATTAGCGCATTAATAAAGCCTAGGTCATCCACATTTGCATTCAAAGTGAATCCAAGGTAACTCGCTCCTGAATTCCATGCCGTTGACCCTAACAATCCATCAATAATAGCTTCTGGAGTTACCACAATAAAATTTGCAGTATCAGCAACATAATTCATCCCTATCCCACTAAAGTTATTCATGTTGTCTCCAAGCCCATGAAGGCTTATTACCAGTGGAACCGGATTTAATGGGTCGTAACTCGATGGAACATAACAGATGTATTCTCTATTTATTCCATCAAAAGTGAAATTGTTTGTAGTAGTTTGTGTATGGCCATTAAAAAAGACCAATAAATAAATTAAAATTAGGTAGTTTCTCATATAGATAAATATAATAAACTTTTGTAAGTTAACTCATTGTTGCTTGTCTTTTCGCGAAACATTTGTTGAATTTATTCGTTTAATTTTTGTGCTTAGTTTACTTGATTTTTTTATTACCGCGAGTTTTTCTTATGCCAGTTATCTTTGGTTTATAATATCCAATCCCTTTGCTAAAGAAAATTATTTCTACTTGTTGATAGGTCTCTCTCTATTGGTTTGGTGCTTGGAAATGGTTTTTCCGTGGCGAAAAGATCAACCAGTTATTCGAAAAGGGTTTTATTTGGATACGTTTTTTATATTCTTCAATTTTTTTCTTTTCAATCTTGTTTTTTTTATCGCATTTTCGAATTTATCGGAATTGTATTTTCACAAATTACTTCACTATATAAATGTTCCTATACATGGAATAATTTCATTGAATAATTTACCTATTTTATCTCAGATACTTATTTATTTTCTTTTGGCAGATTTTTTACAATGGGCAATTCATCGATTCCTTCATAATAACAAGTTTTTATGGAGATTTCATAAAGTTCATCATTCCGTTATCGAAATGAATTTTGCAGCACATTTTAGGTTTCATTTTGTGGAACATTTTATTTATAAGGGAGGTTTGTATTTGTTGTTATCGTGGCTAATAAATTTTGAATTAAAATATGTGTTTTATATCCATGCTTTAAATATTTTAATTGGTCATTTGAATCATTCCAATCTAAACATTAATTATGGCGTGTTTAAATATGTTTTTAATAATCCAAAATTACATATATGGCATCATTCCAAGACCTTTCCAAAGCGCTTTGCAAAGGGTGCAAATTTTGCCATATCACTTAGTATATGGGATTACTTATTTAAAACGGTTTATATGCCATCTGATGGGAAGTCAATAAAGCTTGGCTTTAAAAATATTGAAAAATACCCCCAAACATTTGTCAAGTTAATGAAAGAGCCATTCAAATCAAATGCAGAACTTTAGTAAAGGCTACTTCTGTCCAAGACAAAGTATAGTTCAGCTTTTGAAATAGAGCCTTCAATTATAAGGG
>JAQWKT010000009.1 GCA_029247685.1 Crocinitomicaceae bacterium
TAAATGGGAAGAAGAATCTAAAAACCATCGTGTTGAAGTCAACGAAGACCATGTGGCTGAGGTGGTTTCTATGATGTGTGGAGTTCCTGTAACAAGGGTTTCTCAATCAGAGACAGGTAGACTGGCTAAAATGAGTGATGAAATAAGCGGAAGGGTTATTGGTCAAAATGAAGCAGTAAATAAAGTTGTAAAAGCAATTCAGAGAAATCGTGCTGGTCTAAAAGATCCAAATAAACCAATTGGCTCGTTCTTTTTTCTTGGGCCAACAGGCGTTGGGAAAACACAATTAGCAAAAGTTCTTGCCAAAGATCTTTTTGATTCTGCAGAAGCATTGATAAGAATCGATATGTCCGAATATATGGAGAAGTTTTCAATCTCTAGATTAGTTGGAGCTCCTCCTGGATATGTAGGATATGAAGAAGGTGGTCAGCTAACAGAAAAAGTACGTAGAAAACCATATTCTATTGTATTGCTTGATGAGATTGAAAAAGCACATCCGGATGTTTTTAATTTATTATTACAAGCTCTTGATGATGGACACATGACTGATGGTTTAGGAAGAAAAATTGATTTTAAAAATGTTATTCTTATTATGACTTCGAATATTGGAGCCCGACAACTGGCAGAATTTGGAACTGGAGTAGGTTTTGGAACAAAAGCGCAGATGGAGGCAAAAGATGACAATGCAAAATCGATTATTCAAAATGCGCTTAGAAAAGCATTTTCGCCAGAGTTTTTAAATAGAGTAGACGATATAATTATGTTTAAATCTCTTAGCAGAGATGACATTCATTTAATAATAGACATAGAATTAGAAGAACTTTTTTCAAGAATTTTGGAGCTTGGTTATACATTGACCTTGACCAATGCGGCAAAAGATTTCATTGTAGATAATGGATACGATGAAAAGTTTGGTGCAAGGCCTTTAAAAAGAGCTATCCAAAAATACATAGAAGATCCTTTAGCAGAAGAAATAATAAATTCTTCTTTAAAAGAAAATGATCATATTCAGATGGATGTTAATAAAGAAAAAAATGGATTGAAAATTTCTAAAAAAAAGTCGAAGAAAAAAGAAGCTTCTAACGAATAATTTATATTAGTTTTTTTTGACATGTTTTTCTGCTTATTATTAATTATTATCTTCGTCCACTTAAAATAATATTCAAGTTTAAATTTTAATGCGCCAAAGGTTAGTTATATATCAATTACTTCTTTTTTGTTTTCTCGGCAAAAATTTATTTGCTCAGCCTGCAGCCTTACGTAATAATAGAGATTATTATCATTGGATGTTTGGTGTTGGATGGAATTTTGTAGACGATGATGGATATGATTTTTCTAATTTTTTTGATGTAAAAAATTCTTGGCACTCTGTTGCCTTCCCATCTAGATTTACTGCAGATAAATATTTTTACAATGGCTGGAGTTTTGAAGGTGCGTTAGCTTTTAATTCTTATGATGAAAATAAATTGGTAAATAGAACAACAGGGAATTCGGGCATGTTTCTTTCTGCTGATATGAATATGAAGTATAGTTTTTTAAGGTTATTTGGTCCTTCAGAAATTATCGACCCCTATTTCTCTTTTGGTTTTGGTGCAACGTATAGACAGGCAATAGATGGTGGTTTATTCAATACAAACTTCAATGTTTCAGGTGGCTTAAATATTTGGATTACGAGTGCTATTGGAATTCAAGTACAAACGAGTGGTAAAATTGCATTAACTTCTGATATTATAACAACCAATAAAGATTATATGCAGCATTCTATTGGCATGGTTTTTAAAATTTCAGAAACATCTATAACGAAAAATAGATTTAATAAGTCTAGATATAAAATCAAGAAAATTCGTGTTAAGAAGAAAAAGAAGAAAAAGAGCAAACAATAATTTTTTTCCTTTTAAAAAGAAACGAGTTTTAATCTTATTGTGTGCTATTAGTTTGATTTTTGCATTCTCCTGTGAAAATAAAAAGGAAAAAGTTATTCATTTGAATTTAAAAAAACACCGCAATCCACAAACAGAGTTAAAAAAAAGACCTTCCTCTCCTTTATCTAAGATTACCTATTTTGATGATTTAAATGGGATAGATTCAAGTTTTATTATTGTTAGGGATTCATTGGTCTTTATTTTGGATAGATTTTCTTCAAAAGAAGAAAAATATCTACTATCAAATAAGCATTCTAAGTTTTCTTATTATGCATGGTCTTTTTTAGATTCATTGACTACAAAAAACGCCTATTATAATTGGTTAGATTGCTTTGGGGAGTCTTGTAAATCGATTAAATTTTTTGATACTACTTTGGTGATTGATAAAACCCCGTTTTTAATTTTCAAAGGGGAAAAGACTATTCTGTATATTAAATCAAATAAAAATTTAAAACCAAAGCGATGGATGAGGTTTTTAGATGAAAAATTTTTAGATGAAAAATCTTGGATTTTAATAGAGCAAAGAAAACATGATAAACCTTATTGGTATAAATATCCAGAGATGGATTCTATAAAAGAAAACAACTAGCTTTCTGTTTCCAAATTCTTCATTAGTAGTGTCTCAACTGCTTGGTAAGGCGATATTTTATTTTGTTTTATTTCGTTTTCTAAATGGTTTATGCTTTCTTTTTGTTTTCTAAGAAAATCTTGATAAATTTCCGATTGAAGTGTGCTGTTAAATGCTTGTATTTGTTGTTCAATTCGCTTGCTTTTTATCCATCCATTTTTGCTTTGAATAGTAAAAAAATCATTTATTATTTCCCAAGCCAAATTGATATTTAATTTTTCCTTACTACTACAAGTTTCTGTAATAGGGGTCCAGTTGTTTTCTTTTGCTGGAAATAGATGCAGTGCATTTTTAATTTGTTGTTTTGCTTGTTTTGCAAGATTAATATTTTGTCCATCTGCTTTGGTAATTAGAATGGCATCCGCCAATTCCATTATTCCTCTTTTAATTCCTTGTAGTTCATCTCCAGCACCAGAAAGCATTAAAACAAGAAAGAAATCCACCATAGAATGAGCGCTGATTTCAGATTGTCCAACTCCCACTGTTTCTACAACGATAACGTTATAATTAGCAGCTTCACATAAAAGAATACTTTCTCTTGTATTTCTTGCGACTCCACCAAGTGTAACTCCTGTAGCAGTAGGTCTTATAAATACATTTTCAGATGTTGAAAGAAAATCCATCCGCGTTTTATCTCCAAGAATACTCCCTTTACTTTTTATGCTTGATGGATCTATTGCTAAAATTGATAGACGTTTTTTTTCTCCGATAATTATCTTTCCAAATTCTTCTATGAATGAACTTTTTCCAACTCCAGGTATTCCAGTTATTGCAATTCGGATAGCATTTCCAGAAAATGGGAGACATTTTTTTATTAATTCATTAGCCAATACCTTATCGCTTTCAAGCGAACTTTCAATAAGCGTAATAGCAGCACTTAAAGCAGAATTATTTCCGCTTCTTAAGCCATTAAAAAGCGTTTCCACCGAACGCTTTCTTTTTTGATCTTTTCGTTGTTTTATCCAAAAGTCAAGTTGTTCATTTTTCATTTATATTCTAAATCAACTCGTTAATTGCTTTAATCGCATTTTTAATATTAGTTCTGATGTCTTTTATCGAGGCTTCCATCATATAACATGGTGCACTTATGATTTTATTTTTATAATCTATCTCTACTTCATTGATAGTTTTCATGCTTGTATTAGCTCCTGTTTTTTTAAGGCCTTCGATAAAGCTATTTATATCATATGGGCTTTTTTCTTCACAACTTCCAATGGTTAAACTAGGGTTTATTTCAGAACCTTGCATTGCTTTAGCAATTACTACTGGGCTAACACAAAGCGCGACGATTGGTTTTTTTTCCGAATTCAGTTTTAGGATTAGATTTTTCACCTCTTCTAAAATATTTCCTTCCGGACCACTAAAAGCCCATTTGGTAAAGTTTTTAGCACTTCCAAAACCTCCTGGTATTATTAATCCATCTATTGAGCCAACACTGTTGATTTCGACTACTTCCCCCCTTGCGATTCGTGCAGATTCAATAAGCATGTTTCTATTTTCTTGCATTTCCTCTCCATTTAAATGATTAATAACATGGTGTTGTGTTTTATTAATACTTATACAGACTGCTTCATGCCCCTCTTCTTCAAGAGCTAAAAGAGAAAAAACAGTTTCATGAATTTCGGCACCATCATAAACTCCACATCCAGATAATAAAATTCCTATTTTCATGTTTTTTTAATTAAATAAAGGTATACATAATTCGATCTTTCCATCCATCAAGTTTAAGAATTATTTGACTACCAGAAACCCTTTTATAAGCAAGTTCTTCGATGTTAATTTTAAGCTCCTCTGTTATATATGCTTTACATTGATCATTATTTGCTTCATGTTTTAGCATTATTCTTCTTATTGGAGGTAGTGATTTAGAAATATATTTGTTTCCAATTAAAGAAAATGAATGGTTTTCACATCCACCAGCATATCCAATTTTAATTAACAAATTGTTTTCTTTTATGACAACAGAAAGAATATCAATAGAGTCAGTTTGTATTGGAAATTCCCCCAAAATTGCGTTTTCAATTTTTTCATTGTTTTTCATCTTTTTTTTATTTGGTAGGTCATTTTCTGAATAAGCGTGTTTTTTAGATGCACAATTAGCAAAAATGAAACCAAGCGCAAGAAATAACAAAATTGAATTTTTCATGATTTTTTTGTGATATATAGTTCAAATATAATGCCATTAGATAAACTTTTTAAGTTTTAACAGGAGGTGTTTAAAACACTAAAAATGATTTTTTTTTAATCTTATTCCCATATTTTTTTCTTCTAAAACCCAGTTATAATCTATGTTTTAATAAAAAAAAACGAGGTAATTCGCAATTAGTTATTAACAATTGGCTTAACTTATTAACAATTCACCTTAAAATTAACCTAAAATGTAGCACTGCATTGAATTTCCGATATATTTGTTATGTATAAATTATTAACAAATTAAAATTATTAATTATGAACAAAGCACAATTAATTGACGCAATGGCAGATAATTCAGGATTATCTAAAGCTGACTCTAAAAGAGCATTAGATGGATTTATTTCTGCAACAACTGACGCATTAAAGAAAAATGATCGTATTTCTTTAGTAGGATTTGGATCTTTTTCTATATCTGCAAGATCTGCAAGAAAAGGAAGAAACCCAAAAACTGGAGCGGTTATTCAAATAGCAGCAAAAAATTCAGTAAAATTTAAAGCAGGAGCTGAGCTATCAAGCAAAGTAAACTAATTTAAAAAATTGATATAAAAAAGGGGGCGAGAGCCCCCTTTTTTTATTGTATATCTTTAATTAATAACTGAAGACTTGACTTATTCCTGTAATTATTCATTTCAATGCTGTAAACAGCCTTAAAAGAAAGTCCAGCTGCAACCAAATGTTCTTTGTGTGCCATATTAAAAGCAATAGCTTCTAGTTTGATGTCAGACCCATCCTGAACGATTTCCATTTTAAGGTGCTTGTTTTTTAAGATCCTTGTTTTTATAGCAAAAAGATTATCGCTCATAAAAACAGGTTTGGAATTGCTTTGTCCAGTTGGTTCAAAATGATCAATAATTTCTTTAAACCTAGGGGTTTTGTTTCTTGATTCATTTTTCTTAAAAATATGATTGAATTTAATTTCTGAATCGATGTTTATGGTTGGTATAAATTCTGTTGTGTTTTTTTTTGCTTTTTATATAGGTATCTATTCTATCTGCAAACTCTTTAAATTTTTCAACTTTTATACTTAAACCTGCAGCATTTGCATGCCCACCAAATTTTATTAATAACTCTCTACAACTATATATTGCTTCATATATATTGATCCCTTCAATACTTCTTGCTGATCCACTTAAAATGCCGTGTTCTTCGTTTAAAATAATTGTTGGTTGATAATGATGGTTTTCAATAAGTTTTGAAGCAACAATACCCAAAACTCCTTTATGCCAAGATTTATCGAAAAGAATAGTACTGTCTAGGGAGCTAAAATCCTTTATCTCTATAATTTTTTCTAATGCTTCATTAAGAACCATCTCGTCAAGTTTTTTACGATCTTCGTTATCTTTTTGAATATCAATAAGAATAGATGAAATATTTTTTTCATTATCTGTTGTTAGAAATTCAACGGCAAACATCCCATTTCTTAACCTCCCTACAGCATTGATTCTTGGCGCAATAGAAAATAAAATATCTTGCATGTTCACCGGAAAGGTTCGGTTAGCGGATAATATCATTTCTTTTAATGCTCTTATTGGCTTGCTATTTAATTTGGATAAACCATGAAAAGCAAGTATTCGATTTTCATTAGATATTGGTACCATATCTGCTGCGATACTTATAGCAACAAGTTCAAGATGACTAAAAAGTGATTTTTTATCCCATCCGAATTGTTTGTAGATCCCTTCAAGTAGTTTAAATCCAACTCCACATCCTGATAACCCTTCGAAGGGATAATTACAGTTTTTTTGTTTTGGATTAAGGATAATGCATGTGGGAATATCATCTCCTACTTCGTGATGGTCGCAAACAATAAAACCGATGTTGTTTTTTTTTGCATAAGCAATTTCTTTTTTTGATTTTATGCCACAATCTAGTGATATAATAAGATTGATGTTTTTTGAAATTGCATAATCAATTCCAGTTTTACTTATTCCATACCCTTCTTTAAATCTATCTGGAATATAGTAGGTTAGATTTAGATGTTCATTTAGATTATTAAATAATAGCGATACTGCTGTTGTGCCATCGACATCATAATCGCCATAAAGCATTACGTTTTCTTTTTGTTTATAAGCTTTAATTACACGATTTACAGCTAGATTCATGTCTTTCATTAAAAAAGGATCATGTAACTTGCTTAAGTCAGGTTTGAAAAAATGAAGAATATCGTCCTTATTTTTCACCTTTCTTTGCAGGAGAAGTTTTGCAGTTATTTTATCTGTTTTAATTTGTTTGATTAGCTCTTCAATTTCTTTTTCAGATACCTCATTATTAAGTGTCCATTTCTTTTTCATTATGCTGTAATTTCAATAAAAAGGTTGGACCTAGTGTAATATAGAACCCCATTTACCTCAGGATAATTCATTTTTTGTAGAAGAGAAATATATTCATTTATTTGCTTAAGATGGCTTGTTTCTTGTTTACCGGTTTTAAATTCAACTATAAACGTTTTTTCTTTATTAAAGATGATTTTATCTGGCCTTTTAATTTTTGTAGAATCAATAATTATATTGGGTTCATTAGTGATTTTAATAGCCTTTTTTAAGATATTTTGATATTGTTTATTTGTGAACAAATTGTTCGCTAATTCTTTTAAATTTTTTTTAAATGAATACTCAATTTTTCCAGTTTCAATCAACTTATTTAATTGCGAATCTAATTCGGTTTTCTTATTGACTTTTGACATTAACAAATGAAATGCATTTCCAAATCTTTTTTCATTTTTAACAGAGTTTTCTCTTTCGGATTTATTCAAAGCAATATCTGGAAACCACAAAGATTCGGATTGATATCTTGGATTAAAGAAATTTTCGTTTGAGTTTTTTTTAATAGTTTCTTTCTGTTTTTCTTTCCCCCAACTAAAACTATTATCTTGTTGAAGATAAGGAGAATGTTTCTTTATGGTCCTATCGATACAACTGCCTAAATCCCCCTTAAATTCATTTATTCCATATATACGATCTTCTGCTCTTGTTAATCCAACATATAAAAGATTGACTTTGTCGATACAGATTTGCTTGTTTTCCTCTATATAAGCTTCTTTAATTTCTTTTATTTGCGTTTCTTTTTTTAGGCTTGTATGAGCAATATTTTTCTCGACTTTAATTAAATATTTATTTAATGAATTTAACTTAATTGAAAAATCCATATCCGGTAAGATCACAATCGGAAACTGTAAGCCTTTCGATTTATGAATAGACATCATTTTTACTGCATTTTCCATTTCAGGAATTAAAACGGTCATTTTTGATGCATTTTTATTAAAATAGTCAAGAAATGAATGAATATCGCCGCTTTTTTCTTTTTGAAAATTGTAGATTATATCTGATAAATGATGTAAATAGGCATTCTCTAGTTCATTCCAAGACATTATTTTATAAAACTTTTGAAGAAGCCCATAAATATTCTCATATTCAAAAAATAATTCTTTATAACCGTTAAAAAAATCAGCAACAAATTTTTTGTCATTGAAGATGTTTAAAGTTTTATTGTCCTTTTTCTTTTCTGTAAAATAATCCCAATACTTACTAGTATCTCCTTTATGTTTTATTTTTATAAATAAGTGAGCAAAGTGCTTTGTCTCTGCAATGTTTTTTGGATTAACTCTTCTTTTTAAATAAGAAATGAAAAGGAGAACTTTTGGTTCATTTGTAATAAATAGAGAGTCATTCGAAACCACCAGAATATTTCGTTTTAACAATTCTATACCCCAATAGTTTAAAGGGGCATTGTTATTATTTAAAATACAAATATCTCCTTTTTTATACCCATCTTTTTCGCATTGCAAAATATATTTTTCAATATAATCGACTTGCCTTTCAATTTGTTTTGTTCCCTCCAATTTATGTGACACAAGGTGAACATATCCGACGTTTTTTCTATGTGTTTTTTGAGTAGATGAATGATAAAAAGAAGAGTTGTTTAGAAGTTCTTTGGATAAGTGTTCAAATAAAAAATTATTAAACTTAATTATTTCAATTCCTGAACGTCTATTAACTTCTAATTCTTCATTAATCCCACTTGCTTCAAATAGTTCGGAGCTTCTTTTTAAGTGAGAGAAATTCTCTGGATTGTATATTTTAGGCAATTCGACAAATTGTTCTGCCATTCCATTTCGGAATCGATAAATCGCTTGCTTTGGATCCCCAACAATAAAGTTGATATTTCCAGTGGATATAGATTCTTCGATAAGAGGAATCATATTGAGCCATTGAAGTCTTGAAGTGTCTTGGAATTCATCCAGTAGAAAGTGTTTGTATTTTGTTCCTATTTTTTCATAAATATATGGGGTAGATGAATCTTGGATTAATATAGAAACAAGCTTGTTAAATTCTGAAATTCGTATAAGTTGGTTTTCATTTTTTATGTTGTTAATCTCATTAGAGACGAATCGGAGAAGAGAAATTTTATAATAATTGCTTTTTAATAAACTTAATAGTTCAAATTTGGAGGTGTTGTTTTCACGATATAGGTCTACTTCAAGTATTATTTGCTTTAATTGCTCCGGAAAAATTCTTCCTTTTGGTGTATCTTTTTTACAGGCATTTATAGTACTAATATTTATGTTTTCTTTTAAAGATCTGAATTTTCCCATTTTTCGGAGTTGATTTCCAACTGTGCTTTTTCCTGGTAATGAATCATCTTCGATATTTAATTGTTGGAATAACAGAAAAGCTCTTGTGGATTTCTCTATATATGTTGAGTTAATCGAATTAATTTTTTTATTCCACTCTGAAATAGAGTTAGGGTTTGTTTTTTTATTTTTTAACTCGCTAATCTTTGAGAAATAATTTTCTTTATTTAAAATTTGCAAAAAATCAAGCATTTGATTTCTAATGTCCCACCTTTTCCCTTCATCAATATTATCTTTTGCATAATTATAAACTAGGCGAGTACTTAATGCATGTTTTTTCTTTCCAATATTATCAATTAATAAATCGATACTTTGTTCAATAATTTCTTTTTCATCTAAAATGACTTCGAATTTGCCCGGTAAATCAAGGTCTCTACTAAATTGGCGAATTAATTTAAGATTAAATTTGTCAATAGTCATTACCTGAAAATCCTCGTAGGCATGCAATAATTTTTTTAATTGCTTTTTTGATCTAGATAAAATTTCTTTTTCAGAATATCCATCTTCTTTTAATTGATCAAAATATCCCAAAATTGTATTGTCTTTTATTTTGGGATAATTTGCTAAACCATAAAGAGAGTTAATGATCCTCTCTTTCATCTCATTGGCTGCTTTGTTGGTAAAAGTCATGGCAATGATTTCTCTGATTGAATTGTCACTTTGATTGGATAAGATTAATCTTAAAAATTGTAAAACTAATTGATAGGTTTTGCCACTTCCGGCGGATGCGTTGTATATTTTAAGAGGTTTGTTCAATTTCGTATTTGTTGATTTTAATACAAATAAAATGTCTGATATTAAATATATTTAATTTTAATTTTAAAATGAATTAAATTTGTATGTAATGAGATATTTATTTTTAATTATTGTTGTTTATCTATTATCTGCCTGTACAAAATGTAAACCAGATGATTCAAATCCAGAATTAAATTATTTATCAGTTAAATTACAACCGTTTTTTGGAATGGATTCTCTTTATCTAGATTCATCTTATATAACCACTGAAGGATATCGAGTTAAGTTTACGGACATTAAGTGTTTTTTTACAGATGTTAATAACAATAACAAATTGCTTTCAGATGCTGTTTTATATGATTTTAGAGAAAGCGGAAATCTTCTTTTTCAAGAAGAGGGAGTTCTTGAAGATTTCAATAATCTACGGTTTGTTATAGGGGTTGATTCTTTGCTTAATCATAGCGATCCATCTGCTTTTCCTAACGAGAGCCCTTTGAATATTTCTAATGCTGGAACAATGCATTGGGGGTGGAATCCTGGATATATTTTTATAAGTATTGAAGGAAAGATCGATACGCTTGCTAATTCTTCATCTACATTTGATAAAAACTTTAGTTTTCATGTTGGTACCGATTCTTTTATTGGTGAAAAAAACATTGCCAATGTTAATTGGCAATCCATTAATAGTAATGAACATTCTTTAAATCTTAAGTTGGACATGCAGCTTTTTTTAAATGGCTCTACTAATTCTATTAATCTTTCAAATGAGTTTATTACCCATAGCTCCGCAAGTCAAGATGTTTTAACCAATAAAGTACAAGAAAATTTCATTGAAGCAATATCGCAATAGAGATGAGGGTTTTTTTATATTTATTACTTGTAATTATCCTTCTTTTTTCCTGTAAAAAAGATAAAACAGTATATGAAGCTACTCCATATATTCTAAATATACCATCTCATTTCCCATCAATGATTATTCCTCAGGATAACCCAATGACTATTGAGGGAGTTGAATTGGGGCGATATTTGTTTTATGAAACAAAATTAAGCGGAGATAATACAATCAGTTGTGCTTCATGTCACGCCCCATCAAATTCTTTTTCAGATTCCAACCAATTTTCAGTTGGTATTGACGGAGTATACGGGACTAGACAATCCATGGCTTTGGTTAATTTAGGTTGGGAAGATTTTTATACTTGGGATGGAAGTAAATCTTCTCTTGAATCTCAAATTTTGGAGCCAGTTACTAATCCGATTGAAATGCACCAAGAGTGGAAAGATGCAGTAAAAAAATTAAATCAAGATGTTCTATATAGAAATCGCTTTTTTAGAGCTTTTGGTGAAGAAGGAATTGATTCGATGAAAGTTTCAAAAGCGATAGCGCAGTTTTTACGAACATTAATTTCGTCTAACTCTAAATATGACGTTATGTATAAATATGAAAATGGAATCCCATTAAATTCATTGGATCAATCCATTTTTCAGAATATAGATAATGAGGAATGGGCAGGATATGACTTATTTAAAAGTTTAAATGGTGCAGATTGTTTTCATTGCCACAATGGACCTTTAATGAGGGTCAAAAAATTTAGTAATAATGGCTTGGATGCAACTTTTTCAGATTTAGGAAGGGGAGGGGTAACCGGAAATATAAATGACAATGGAAAGTTTAAGGTTCCTACTTTAAGAAATATTGCCTTGACAGCTCCGTATATGCATGATGGAAGATTTAATACTTTGGATGAAGTTATTGAACATTATTCTTCCGGAATCCATATTAGTCCTACGATAGACCCTTTAATTGAATTTTCTTCTCAAGGAGGTGTTCAATTAGATAATTTAGAAAAACAGCTATTAAAGAAGTTTCTTTTGACATTAACTGATGAATCTTTTATAAATAATCCTAACTTTATGAATCCTCATTAATTTTTTGATATGGCAGAAAAATCAAAATTAACCACAGAAGATAAAGCCTTAGAGGTAAATTTAGATAGCGAAATTTATGGATGTTTTGCAGAAATTGGTGCTGGCCAAGAAGTAGCTGCAAATTTTTTTAAAGCTGGGGGAAGTTCAGGAACTATTGCATATTCACATTCTGCATATGACATGAAAGTTTCTGATTCAATGTATGGAGAAGCATCAAGATATGTTTGTGAAGAACGATTGCTTACCATGATGCATATAGAATATAAAAACTTGACGTCTAGATTAACTACTCGAAATGCACAATCCAAGTTTTTTGCATTTTGTAATACGGTTGAATCTTTAAATTACCATAAAACAAATCAAGGCCATGGTTGGGTTGGTATTCGTTTTCAACTTGATGTCGCTGCTAAACCAAATGATGTAGTATTGCATGTAAAAATGCATGATAATAGCCATAGAGCGCAACAAGATTCTTTAGGAATTTTAGGAGTAAATTTAATTTATGCATGTTATTATAAATACGATGATTTAGATGAGTTTTTGACTACGCTTGTTCACAGACTTCCAAGAGAAAAGGTGGAAATTGATATGCTTAGTTTCAAGGGGCCTGATTTTGAAAATGTCGATAATAGAAGAATTGCATTGAATTTGGTGAAAAGAGGAATAACGGATGCAACAATGTTTGACTTATATAAAAATGTTCTTCAACCTGCAACTGCTTTATATAAAAAGAATGTTTTATTGATGCGAGGTAGATTTAGACCAGTTACAAATGTGCATATAGACATGATTGAAAATGGAAAAAATCAATTTTTGAAAGAGCAAAATGTCGACAAGGACAACGTTAGAGTTATTATTGAACTTACGTTAAAAGATTTAACTGCCGATGGAAAAATTTCGGATAAAGATTTTATGGATAGAGTTGATCTTCTTAGTACACTTGGTTATACAGTTATGATAACCAACTACCTTAAATATTATAAAATGGTAGATTACTTAGCTGGGATTTCTAAAGGAAAACAAATGGGAGTTATTTTAGGGGTATATAACCTAGCAAATATCTTTGAAGAAAGTTATTATACCAACTTATCCGGAGGAATACTTGAAGCTTTTGGAAGAGGCTTCGGTCATACCGTAAAACTTTATGTTTATCCAGCGATAAATGTGGAAGATGGAGAACTTTATGATTTATCAAACTTTAGCACATCTTCTAATTTGCGTGGTCTTTTTGATTATATGGTCGATAATAACAAATTGGAGGCATATGAAAAATTCAATCAAAAACACCTTTATATTTTATCGGATGATGTCTTAAGCAAAATTAAAGCTGGTGCATCTAGTTGGGAAGAAGATGTCCCAGAGCAAGTAGCAAAAGCCATTAAATTTTATGAATTATTTGGATTTAAGGCAAAAATAACTTCTTAGAAAATGCCACATATTAAAAATGCCTTGATTAGGTACCGAATAATTGATAGGGCTATAAGTAATAAATACAATAGATATCCAACCAAGAAAGATTTAAGGGAAGCTTGTGAAGAGTATTTGTACGGATCCGTAGATGGTTTACATATTTGCGATTCAACAATTGAAAAGGATTTGTTTGCTATGAAAATGGAACATGATGCTCCAATTAAGTATAGTAGAAGACATCATGGTTATTATTATTCTGAAGATAATTATTCATTAAATAATATTCCATTATCCGATAAAGACCTAGAGTCTATTTGTTTTGCGGTGAATACTTTAAAACAGTTTAGAGATGTTTCGATGTTTAAACAATTTGGACAAGCTATTGATAAAATTGTAGATAGAGTTTCGGTTGAAATAAAACAACCACTTGATGAATCAAATCATTCGATTCAATTTGAAACTGCATTTTCAGAAGGAGGTAGTGAGTTTTTAGCGACAATTTATGAAGCTATATGTAATGGATGTAAGGTGGGATTTGTTTATCAGAGTTTTAGTTCAAATTCCTTTTCAAATAGAATGGTAACTCCACTTCTTTTAAAACAATTCAGAAATAGGTGGTATTTAATTTCTTTTGACTCCTCCTCAAAATCCATTAAAACATTTGCATTGGATCGAATGAAAGAGGCGATTATTGGTCAAGAAAAAGCAGATCAAAACCATGGATTTAATTCGTTTGAATATTTTCAATTTGCTACTGGAATTACCGTAAATAAAAAATCAATTCCAGAAAAAGTAAAATTAAAGGCAAATGAAATAGCCTCTAAATATATTTTAAGTCAGCCTTTTCATCATTCTCAAACCTTGACTT
>JAQWKT010000033.1 GCA_029247685.1 Crocinitomicaceae bacterium
AGAGCCTTCAATTATAAGGGAGGGATAAAAAGATTTATTTCCCCATTCGTCACAAATATGGATTTTTTGTTGGTCAAAAATTATGGATGGAAAAGGGAGGTTGCTGCCCCATTCATTACATAGATATAGGTTTTTCCCAATTAAATTTGCTCTTGGATAAACATTTTCTTTTCCCCATTCATCACAATCAAAAATTTTTCCTTCTTTAAGAATCATATATGGTCTAAATTCTTTTTGACCGTATTGATTCGTTCTAAATATTTTATTTTGTACAACAAAGTAAGTCGGCCTGATGCTTATAAATTGTCCCATTGCATTATACTCAAAAACCTTCCCTCCCTTTATCATCATGCTAGGATAATAGTTTTTTTGACCATATTCGTTACATTGAAAAATTTTTGTTTGGCTGCTTAAAGTAGAAGAATAAAAAGCACAAAAAAAGCACAAAAAAAGAGTTTTCATTAATAAAAAGGACTTATCATGATGTATATAACAACCCCAGTTATTGCCACATATAACCAGGCAGGAAAAGCAATTTTAGTCCACTTTTTGTGCTTTTCAAAATTACCTTCAAAAGCAAATAAGTAGGTGAAAAGAACAAGAGGAATTACTCCGATACTCAAAAATATATGAGAAATAAGGATGAAATAATATACAGTCTTATAACTTCCTTTGTAAATCGTAGTATCCGAGGTAATGTGGTAAGCAACGTAGCATAAAAGAAATAGCAGCGACAATGCTAAACAGCATTGAATTAACCTTTTATGCAAATTAATATTCTTGTTTTTAATCGCAATTAATGCCGCGATTAATAAAATTGCGGTTGTGCCATTTATTCCGGCATATATAGGAGGTAAAAAAGACAAATCAATTCCTTTGATTTTAACACTAAAAAGAAGCGCTACAGCAATTGGAATAACAAAAGATAATGTTATGATGACTTTTCTATAGGTGTTGGTGTTTTTTTTGTTCATTATTTATCTTCTTTAAGAAGGATCTTTAAATCTTTTATTAGTTTCTCAACTTCTTTTTTTTCAGTACCAAGGTATACGCCTCTTACATATCCTTTTTTATCGACAAGTGTAAAAGCTCCTGAGTGTGCAAATCCATCTGTAACATCCTCATTTCTTTCCGCAAAAACTAAAAAATTGTCAATTCCTAATCGATGCGTTTTATTTTCGTCTCCAGTTAAAAATAACCAATTCTTAGATGTTATTTTATATTTTTCACGATATTTTTTTAAGATGGATGGTGTGTCATATTTAGGGTTTATTGAAAAAGATAACAAAGCAATATCATCCGATAATTTTTTGCTTACGGAATCCACATATTTCATGTTTTTTGTCATTAATGGACAAATGGTTGTACATGAAGTAAAAAAGAAATCGGCAATCCATATTTTCCCCTTTAAAGATTTTGATTGTTTAGTGATTTTAATGGAGTCTTGATTTAAAAATTGAAAATCAGGAATAACCGGATAAATGGTATCCGTAGTTTTTTCTCCATTAACGGTTTTATAAACTACTTCTATTAATTCTGGTTTTCCTAGATAAGGGAGTTTTTTTTCACTTTTCTTAGGTTCATTTTGACAAGAAAATATAAATATAAATACGAAAGAAGAGCAGATGATTCTATTAAAAAAATAGTAGAATTTATTTTTTTTCTTTGTCATATTGTTTTAATAGAAGTGCTAATGATTGTTTCATTCTTCTAGTGACACCCTCCCCTTCAGGGCTTTTAGAATTTGCCCTTAGGGCCATTCTTAAGTGATTGTCTTTATCCACTAAAAGCAACAAGTCTTTGTATGATATTTCCTCTTTATCTTTAGTTTCTGTGTCTAAAAGATTAATGCCATTGTGTTTAATGTCAAAAACTTTTTTTGCATTCCCTGAAGCAAGAATCCATAATTTTGGATCATAATCCAAGACCTTATCTTTTAAAATTTGTTGCATGTTGGATAAGTCTTTTACTGGATTTCCATCTTTGTCTATTACAAAAGAGATGATTCGTACGCGATTTAATTTCTTTTTGTTTTTTCTTATTTGTTGGTAAATAGATCTTTCAAAAGGCCAAAATGAAATACCACAGTCTGATGGGCAAGATTCTTGAAGGGTATTTATAATTAAAATGGTGTTTTTAAAATCTTTTGCAGTTTTCTTTTTGCCATTAATATCAGTAAAAGAATAATTGGCTATTTTTCCATAATCATCCAGCTCTTCAAAATTATGATTGCACGATCTTGTTCCAATAAAAATAAGAAGGATGGCAGGAATAAAAACGATTAATAGCGCGATAAATGATTTCCACCTAAAGCTTAAGTTTTTCAATTTTGACTATTTACAAATTTGATAGAACGTCAGAAGTTGCAAAAGCTTCCCAAAGAGCAATGAAGATTAAATACAAAGCAAACATCGCATAAGGGATTATAATAAATGATTTTAAGCTTTTCTTTTCATCTCCAAGGTGCATAAAAACAGCAACAATGTACCCTGCTTTAAGGATGGTCATGGCAATAAAAGACCACTTAACAAACGGCCAAGCTCCAGAACCTTGTTTGATATAAGCTCCAAGAGCCACTTCCACAATAGTTATCAAAGTTAGTAAAGCGGTTACTTGCCAGATTTTTTTTCGAATCTTTTTGCCTTGCTCTTCACTATGATGACCATCTAGGGAATATTCTATAATATCGTCTCTTTCCATTTGTTGTTGCGTTTAGAATTAGATAAGGTAGAAGAAGGTGAATACAAAAACCCATACCAAGTCTACAAAGTGCCAGTATAATCCAGTTTTTTCAACCATTTCATAATGTCCTCGTTTATGGTAGATGCCCTTCATGACACCAAGAAGAATAATGAAGTTAATGATAACTCCAGAAAATACATGAAAGCCATGAAACCCAGTAACAAAGAAAAAGAAATGTGCATATTGTTGTGACCGTATTCGTTTTTAGCTGGTAACCAATGGTCTCCATCCTCAAACCATTTTGCTCCATAAGTAACTTTAGGGGTGCCACTGTATAATGATTTATAGTACAGGTCGATTGCTTCTTTCCCTTCAATTACATCACCTATCTTTCTTTTTCCACCTGATTTCTTTACAATGAGCTCCACATGATGATCAGGGGCTTTATCTATTTTAGCACGTGTCCCATCATGAAGTTCAATAATCCCTCCTTTATAGATATGGCCATTTTCGGCTGCATGTTGGAAGCTGTGCATTAAATCATCTTTAATTACTTCTCCTTTTTTGTGATGAGATCCAGGCACAACCGATTCTACCCTAAAGCTTTTAATCTCCCCAAATTCACCGTGAACAATTGCTTCGGAGCCATCGCTTAATTCAATTTTACCAAATTCGGAACCATGAATAAAATGCGTCCACTCCCAAACTTGAGAGAATAAAAAGAATAATCCTCCAACTATAGTTGCGATCATCCATTTAACGACTCCTTTCTTGTCCATTCGATGTCCAGCTTCAACAGCTAAAACCATGGTTACTGAGGATACAATAAGAATAAATGTCATTAGGGCAACATAGATTAAAGGGTATCCATGACCCAAGAAAGGAAGAGAATTAAATGTTTCTTCTCCAATTGGCCATAATTCGGTTTGAACTCCAGAGGTAGGATCTGTTATGGCAGCTCTTACAAATCCATATGCAATCAAAAGACCACTAAATGTTAATGCATCTGAAACCAAGAAAAACCACATCATTAGCTTTCCATAACTTGTGGAAAATGGAGACTCTTTCCCTCCCCAAAGAGTTTTAACATCTAAATTTGTTGCATGTCCTGACATATTTTTAAACTTCTTGATTTAATGTTTAGCTAACTAAATCCACTGTATTTAGCAAAAATAGAAGAAATGTTGAAATTAGATGACAATTACATGACAATTTTTCTAAAGAATGAATCTAATTTAAAGTCATTCTAAATAAAAGGAGTGGTATTTAATGCTTTTTTAGTGGATAAAAAGTAAAAATAGAATCAAATACACCCATAAAAAACCTAAAAAGTGCCAAAAAATGGCCCCAATTTTTAGTTTTAAATAATCTCCTGAATCAAAAGCTCCATTAAAAGCTTTGATGTTCAATCTTAATAGATAAAATATAGCAAGTAGAATATGAAGACAGTGTAAGAATATTAAACCGATCATAAATTGAGAACCTTTATTATCTACTTTCCTCATATTTGTTACTTCCCTTTCAGGAAGTTCTTGATTATTTTTTTTTCTATATAATTTTCCGTTTTTGTATAGGAGTTCATCACCTCTTAAGTAAACATTAAAATCTATTCCCATTGTTCCTTTTGGAAAAAAGACACCTCTGTTTTGCATTATATTTCTACTTAATTCATATAAATCTTCAATATCTTGAGATTTAACTTTTGTTGTATCATTTGTGTATAAATGTCCATTTACAATGGAAATTGGCTTATCATTTAAAAACAGTTTAAAACGTTTGTTTTTTTTGAATTTATGAATCTTTGAGTTTCTTGACCATGTTGTTAACTCAGGGTGCTTCCCTTCTTTTGTTTCCGGGAAGTTTTGTGGATAAAACTGTTTCATGAAGCTTTGCAAATCAGAAAACTGATTGGGAGTTAATTTTTTATATGTAAAAACTAAACTATCTGAACTATTTTTTTGGTTATTTGTATCAATTAAAGTGTATTTATTAACTCTTTTCACTCTTTTTGAGAATTCGAATTGATAGTCATTGCCATCAACATGAATTGTTTTGTTATCCATCTTGATTTTATAAGATTCGCCATAAATCCCTTTTTCAACAAGAATTTTAGTATTTAACATGATTCCATTTTCGGAGAGTTTCTCCCACCCCTTATATTGAAATAATATAAAAGAAAGTCCTAGGGCTAAAGTCATTAAAATACTAATCCGTATTCCTTTAGCATTTTTGTTTTTTGCACTTCGTATTGATATTTCTATAAAAATGGAGCTTAGAAAAATTAATATTGTACTAATCCAGAAAGATTTTGGATAACTTGATAAAGGTACGGTTATCCATATTGAATCTCCCATAGAAATAATGTAAGCAGAGGATAGGGCAGCAAAAAACATTGTGATAGCAAAAATGATTACATAAATCAAGTTTTTTTTCATTTTGGCCCTTACCTCAGGGGAGAGCTCGTTTTCAAATTCGTTTTTCATTGTTTAGTTAGATTTTGTCAAAAACATAAATGAATTGTATTATTGGTAAGTAAACAAATGAGGCAAACATTAGTTTACGTGCATCTTTTACTTCGCAACTAAGAAATAATTTATAGGCATATAAAAAAAATAGTCCACCTAGTAAAGATGCGGTAATTAAAGTAATAGATCCGCACCAATTCATCAGCCAAGGCAATAAACTAAATGGAATTAGCGCTAAAGAATAAAACATGATTTGAAAAGCAGAATCTTTTGTCTTTCCTGTTTTTGATGGCAATAAAGAAAAGCCTGCTTTTTTATAATCGTCATATACTACCCATGCGATTGCCCAAAAATGTGGGAATTGCCAAGTAAATTGAACAAAAAAAAGAACACCTGGAAGCAATCCAAATGTATTTGTGTGTGCTATGGCTCCTAGCATAGGGGGGATTGCTCCAGGAAAAGCTCCAACAAGAACAGACCATGGGGTGATTCTTTTTAATGGCGTATATATAAAAACATACGAAAGGAAGGCGCATAGCCCCAAAATAAAAGCATAAATATTTAGCTGATACAACAAGAAAAGCCCCAATAAAAAACAAATAAAAACAACTAAATATCCTTCATTAAGGCTCATTTTTTTTGTTGGGAGTGGACGGTTTTTTGTTCGATCCATTAGTTTGTCTAGATCTCTTTCCCATATTTGGTTCGCACCATTTGAAGCTGCCGTGATAAAAAACCCCCCAACCATTAAGTAAAAAATTTCTGTAAGATTTGATCCACCAGCAAAAAGATATCCGGATAATGCAGAAATCAGCACCAATATGGATAATCTGAATTTTATAAAATTTATGTAGGATTTTAGTTTATTCATTAAATTTTAAGATCAAGCTTAATTTTTTACAAATTTAATAAATACTATTGGTATCTGTGAATTGAATTTATTTGATTTTTTTTTACAAAGATGAACATAATTAACTTGTTTTTTGTTTACACATTTTAGTTAAATTTGCGCCGTTAAATTTAGGATAATGATTAAAACTGATATTATAATAATAGGAGCTGGACCTGTTGGTTTATTTACAGTGTTTGAAGCTGGACTTTTAAAGTTAAAATGCCACTTGATTGATTCATTACCACATGCAGGTGGACAATGTTCCGAAATATATCCTAAAAAACCTATTTATGATATACCTGGATTTCCAAGCGTTTTAGCAGGAGAATTAATTGATAATTTACTTAAACAAGCAGCACCTTTTAAGCCGGGGTTTACCTTAGGGGAGGCAGCAGTTAATATTGATAAAACAGACGATGATGATTTCGTGGTTACGACAATTAAAGGAACCAAACATAAAGCACCTGTTGTTATGATTGCTGGAGGTCTAGGTGTTTTTGAGCCAAGAAAACCGCCAATTTCTAACATAGCTAATTTTGAAGATAATGGGGTAGATTATATAATTAGGGATCCGGAGGTTTATCGCGGAAAAAGATGTGTTATCGCTGGGGGAGGAGATTCGGCTTTAGATTGGGCAATATTTTTGGCAGATAAAAATATAGCAAAAGAGGTTACTTTGGTTCATAGAAGTAGCTCTTTTAGAGGACACCTTGATTCGGTTCAACAGGTTATTAATCTTGCAGAAAAAGGCAAAATAAATTTACTTACTGAAGCGCAAGTTGTTGGATTGAATGGAAATGAAAAATTAGAATCCGTAACGATTAAACACAAAACTTCCGGAGAAAAAGAATTAGAGTTGGATAATTTTATTCCTTTATTTGGTTTAAAACCAGCTCTTGGTCCAATAGCAAATTGGGGATTAGAAATTGAAAAAAATGCAATCAAAGTAGATACATTAGATTATTCTACTAATATTCCTGGTATTTATGCGATAGGGGATGTAAATACTTACACGAACAAACTCAAATTAATTCTTTGTGGATTTCATGAAGGAACTTTAGCGGTTCAGTCCGCTTTTTCAAGGATACACCCTGAAAAAAAGAATATTTTGAAATACACCACAGTTAATGGGGTTCAAGGTTTCTAGAATGATGGATCTTGTTTTCGCTTCTCGTAATAAAAATAAAATAATAGAACTTCAGGAAATTTTTGGAGGCATCATTAAAGTAAGGTCCCTTTCAGAAATTGGTTTTGACAAAGATATTGTTGAATCCGCTTCTACTATTGCTGGAAATTCACTACTTAAAGCAAAGTGTATTTATGATAAGTTTAAATATAATTCCATTTCTGATGATACAGGCTTGGAGGTAGAGATGTTAAATGGAGAGCCTGGAGTTTATTCTGCAAGATATGCTGGAGTTAATGCAAATTCGAATGAAAATATTAAAAAATTATTAAATAATTTATCTGGAAAAAAAAATAGAAAAGCTTGTTTTAAAACAGTGATAACTTTAATAATAGACGGGAATGTTCATCAATTTGAAGGGCTTGTTGATGGGATGATTACCTCACAAACAAGAGGTAGCAATGGCTTTGGTTATGACTCTGTCTTTGTTCCTTTAGGGCATGAGAAAACATTTGCTGAAATGCAATCTTTTGAAAAAAATAAAATAAGTCATCGTTTTTTAGCTCTTAAAAAAACATCCGATTTTATTTCAGGAATCGTGTAATACTTTTTCAATCACTTTTGAAAAGTTTTTGTGTTCAAGAACTTGTATTTTTTTTTGGATTGTTTCTAGGTTTTCTTCTCTCTCAATTGAGAACTTAAATTGCGCAATGATTTTTCCTTTATCAAATTCTTCATTTACATAATGAATAGTGATTCCACTTTCTTTTTCATTTGCTTTTAAAACTGCTTTGTGAACATTGGCTCCATACATGCCCTTGCCACCATACTTTGGAAGTAAAGAAGGATGAAGATTGATTATCTTGTTAGAAAAGTGGCGGATAAACCCTTCAGGTATTTTTTTTAAATAACCAGCAAGAATGACACAATCAATTTCTGTGTTTGAAATTTTTGAAATTAAATAAGAAGTGTTTGTTATTTTGTTATTATCAAGGATTTGAAATCCTACATTGAAGTCTTTACATTTTGATTTTATTGCTTCATTAATTTTGTTAGAAAGCAATTTTTCAACCTTTATTTTTTCATGATGATTAAAATATTTCATTATTTCAATGGCATTTGATCCTGTTCCAGAAATAAGAATGGCTATTTTTTTATATTTATTCACAAATGCAAAGGTAGAAAAATGATCAAAAAACACATTTTATTATTTTTTTAAAAAAAAGGAAGTTTTTTTTCTATTTACACCCTCATTATTAGGTAATTATGAAAAAAAACAAGTTATTATTGCTAATAATTTTGATTTTTAATTCTTTGTCATTTTCTTTGCAATCTTAAAACCTTTTAAAATTTAGTTAAAATGTCAGATATCAGTTCAAAAGTAGTTTCAATAATAGTTGATAAACTTAATGTGGAAGAAAGCGAAGTAACTAACGAAGCAAGCTTCACCAATGATCTTGGTGCAGATTCATTAGATACCGTTGAATTAATAATGGAATTCGAAAAAGAATTCAATATCGCAATTCCAGACGATCAGGCTGAAAGCATTCAAACTGTTGGTGATGCGATTTCTTATATTGAGAAAAGTCAATCATAATTTCAACAATTAATTTAATAGTCCATCACATAAAATGGAATTAAAACGAGTAGTTGTAACCGGTCTAGGTGCTTTAACACCAATAGGTAATACATTGGATGAATATTGGACTGCCCTTCAAGAAGGTAAAAGTGGGGCGGCTACAATTACTCAGTTTGATGCGGCGTTGTTTAAAACGCAATTCGCTTGTGAAGTAAAGAACTTTAATGTAAATGATCATATCGATAGGAAAGAAGCCAGAAAGCTGGATCAATTTTCCCAGTATGCATTAGTTACTGCTAAAGAAGCCGTTGAAGATAGTCAAATAATGGATTCAAGTCCTAACTTGGATAGAATTGGAGTTATTTGGGGATCTGGTATTGGTGGATTGAAAACTTTTCAAGACGAAGCTAAAAATTTCTTTGCCGGGGATGGAACTCCTAGATTTAACCCATTTTTCATTCCCAAAATGATTGCGGATATTGCCGCTGGACATATTTCTATCAAATATGGATTTAGGGGGCCTAATTATGTCACTGTATCGGCATGTGCATCTTCCACAAATGCAATTATAGATTCTTTTAACTTAATTCGCCTAGGTAAGGCAGATGCTATTGTTACTGGTGGATCCGAAGCCGGTGTTAATGAAATGGGAATGGGGGGATTTAATGCCTTAAGAGCGCTTTCTACTAGAAATGATTCTCCTGAAACTGCTTCAAGGCCTTTTGATCAGGATAGAGATGGATTTGTTCTAGGTGAGGGGGGAGGATGTTTGATTTTAGAAGAGTATGATCATGCAATTAAACGTGGAGCAACAATTTATGCAGAAGTAATAGGAGGAGGAATGTCTGGGGATGCGCACCACATGACTGCGCCACATCCTGAAGGACTTGGGGCGATAAATACAATGAAGGCAGCATTAGAGGATGCGCAAATTTCGCCAGAACAAATTGATTATATTAATGTTCACGGAACATCTACTCCACTTGGAGATATTGCTGAAACAAAGGCTATTAAAGGAGTTTTTGGAGAGCATTCTTATAGTTTAAATATTAGTTCTACAAAATCAATGACGGGGCATTTACTTGGCGCCGCAGGAGCTATTGAAGCAATTGCTTGTGTTATGGCTGTTAAAGAGGATATAGTTCCACCAACAATTAATCATTTCACAGACGATCCTGATTTAGATCCAAAACTTAACTTTACATTCAATAAATCTCAAAAAAGAACGATTGATGTTGCACTTTCCAATACATTTGGCTTTGGTGGACATAATACGAGTGTTATTGTTAAAAAATTCAAAGGATAATTGCCTTTTAAATTTACATTTTCTAGTTTTTTAAGTAAAGAGGAAAAACGTTTATATAAATTTATTCAACGAGAGTTCTCATATAGACCTAAAAGGATAGATTTTTTCATTGAAGCCTTAACCCATAAATCAAAATCAAAAAAAATTAATTCTACATCAAACGAAAGGTTAGAATTTCTTGGAGATGCTATTTTAGATGCTATTGTAGCTGATTTTTTGTTTTTGGAATTTCCTCAAAGCGATGAGGGCCAATTAACTAGAATTAAATCAAAACTTGTAAATAGAGCTTCCTTATCAATGATTGGTGGGCAGATGCAGATTAGAAAGGTGTTGATTTATGATGATTCGCGCCCAATTAATTTAGAATCTCTTGAAGGAAATGCTCTAGAATCGATAATAGGAGCAATATATTTAGATGGCGGTTTTTATAAAGCTAAAAAAGCAGTATTAAAAATTATTGTTTCCCATTATGGTGATCTTGCATCTGTTTTAAAAGAAGAGATTGATTTTAAATCGAAACTTCATATTTGGTGTCAACGAAATAGACTTCCATTGGAGTATAGATTGCAATCGGAAGAAAAAAACGGCGAAAAATGGGAATATTTTATGGAGGTTTTTATTGATAATAAACCTTATGGCAAAGGAAAAGGACGAACTAAAAAGTCTGCAGAACAACAAGCATCAAAAGAAACTTTAGAATTAATGGGAGAATTTTAAAAATTATCCGTTTATTTGTGTACAAATTTATTTTTATGAGTTCAGTAGATATTTTTTACCAGATTGGTCATTTTTTAGAATGGACATTAAGTGTATATGATGTTATTGGAAATTCATTTAATTTAATTCTCTTAATTTCTGGTTTTTCAGGTTTTCTTTATTGGATGTTTCTTCAATATAGCTTCAATAAAAAAGCGAGTACTGACCCTACGCAAATAAAGTAAAATAGACGCAACTCTACTTGTTTTTAATCGTCTATAACGCATAAACCAGTGCAAAATGAATTTACGATTAATATCCTTTTCTTTTTTATTTTTTTTCTTAACTTTTAATTTTGCTTATACTCAAAATACTGGGGATTGTTCTGGAGCAGTTAATATTTGTACTAATGCTTCTTTTCAAGTTACTCCAAATGGCTTTGGTGCCATTGATGAATTAAATGGAAGTGTTTCTAATCCTTCTACTAATCCTGCTTCAGGTAATTCTGGATGTTTGCTTTCAGGAGAATTAAATAGTACATGGATGGTTATTAATATTGCTACTTCCGGTACCCTTGAATTCTCTTTTGGTCAAGACAATAGTATTGGTTGCTTAGATTGGATTATGTGGCCATATAATGCAACAGCATGTACCGATATTTTTAATAATACTTTAGCTCCTATACGATGTAATTGGAATGGGATGTGTGAAGGATATACTGGAGTTGCTACTCCATTACCAGCTGGTGGAGAGGCAAGTAATTTTGAGCCCGAACTTAATGTATTAGCCGGAGAACAATATCTAGTCTGTTTATCCAATTTTAGTTCTCAAACAACAACTGTTCCTTTGGATTTTTTTGGTACAGCATCTGTTAGCTGTACAACTGTTATTCCTATAACGGTTAATAGTGGTACAATTTGTCCTGGAGATAGTATTACATTAACGGCAAGTGGTGCTACTACTTATGTTTGGTCACCAGGAAACCAAACTACTGCGTCTATAACCGTTTCCCCATCCGTCACGACTAATTATACGGTTACAGGAACAGATTCTACTGGAAGTGGAATTGGAAATTCTACTGTAACGGTTCTTAGTCCCAACGATCCATTATGTGGATGCACGGTAACCGCATCCAATTCTTCTCCGATTTGTTCTGGAGGTTCATTTGATTTAAGCGCCACTATAATAGCAGGTGCTACTTATTCTTGGACAGGTCCAAATTCATTTTTAGCTAATGGACCTTCTTTGAATAATATTCCATCATTGTCTGTTGGTACTCATACATTTGTGGTTGTTGTAACAGATGCAAATGGAAATAGTTGTACCGATTCAACGATTGTTACAATTAACCCATTACCTGTAGTGGATGCTGGTCTAGATGTAACCGTATGTTTTAATCAAAATCATGTTCTAAATGCATCAGGTGCAAATACATATTCATGGACTGGAGGAATTCAAAATAACCAATCATTTGTGGTTCAAAACTCGGCAATTTATTCGGTTGTAGGAACCGATTTAAATGGCTGTCAAGGCACGGATCAAATGATACTTACAATGGCTTCCGCTTCTGTTCCAATCATAACACCTAGTGCGACTTTAGGTTGTATTCCTTTTCAAGTTACTTATACGAATCAAACAATCGATGCTCAAAATTGTCAATGGTCTTTTGGGAATTCGTTAACGGTTGCAAATAGTTGTGGAGATCAAACGACTACCTATGATACAGAAGGGTGTTTTGATGTAACTCTTATGGTAGAAAACAGTTTTGGTTGTGATACTTCCGTTACATTCCCTTCTATTGTTTGTACGGAAACTGCTACCGCTTCTTTTTATGCAACTCCATCAATTATAGGGTCTAGCAACCAAACGGTAACGTTTTATAATTTATCTGAAAATACATCTACTTATTTGTGGGATTTTGGAGATGGTTCTTCAACTTCAAGTGAATTTGAACCAACTCATGATTATCCAACGGGTCAGGGACAAGGATACCTGCCTACATTAGTTGCTTATTCTTCTGCTGGATGTTCCGATACTGCAACTTTTGTAATTAATTATGAAGAGCAACTCATTTTTTATGTTCCGAATACATTTACACCAGATGAAGATCAGTTCAATCAATCTTTTAAACCTGTTTTTCACTCTGGATTCGATAAATTAAGTTTTCATATGCAAATATTTAATCGTTGGGGGGAACTTGTCTGGGAGTCGTATGATGTTGATGTTGGATGGGATGGTTCATACGGCAAAAATGGCAGACCTTCTCAACAGGGTATATATACTTGGATGATTTCTTTTAGACCTAAAAATACCGTTGATAAAACCAAAGTAACGGGTAGTATTCTGCTAATGCGATAATATTTGATTGTCTAAAATAGCTTTTATTTTTTGTTTCCTCCTTTCTAATGACCCTTCTAATATGGTATAGGAGATGTTTTTTTTATTTAACTCTAAAACATATTTCTGGTACAATTTGTTTCTTTCATTTTTAGACTCTCTTAGTTTATCATATTCCCATGGGATATCAGGTTTGCATAAAAAATATAAATCAAATTGTTGATTTTTCCATTCTTGTTCAATAAATTTAGAACAGGTCTTAAATTTCCAATCAGACCATATTTTAAGAACCAAAAAATCAGTATCCATAATTAGGGTGGACTCATTGTTTTTTTTACACCAATTTTTCTTTTGTTTTCGACCGATGATCTCAATTTCATGGAAAGAATAGTTGCCTTGATTTTTGGATAAATATTCTCTAGCATATTCAGGGCATAGATATCCATCTAACTCTTTAGCCAACCAGGTGGAAAGTGTTGATTTTCCACTGCATTCTGGGCCACTAAATATAATTTTCATTATTAGTTAATAAAAAAGCTGTTTTTTCGAGCTGTTTTTCCAGCCTGCTCTAGATTCATATTTTACAAAATAGACCTTTAGGTCTGCTCTAGATTCGTATTTCACAAAATAGATTTTTTTATCTGCCCTTGATTCGTAGTCTACAAAAAACCAATTCCCATCATTCCCTTTAGCTCTAGATTCATATTTTTCTTTATAAACTAATAGGTCTGCTCTAGATTCGTAATCTACGACAAAAACTTTAACATCTGCTCTAGACTCGTAATCTACCGAATATATTTTTTGTGAAAAAAAATTAGCTGTCATTTGAAGACAAAGTACTGTAAGTAAAAAAGCTTTCATATTTTGAAATTTATAAAAATAGTGCAAATATTAGTCCATTTAATTAATTTGATTCGAGATTAATGCCTTGACTTGTTAATGATTTTTTTATATAAAAAGCAAAAAAAGCAAGGTATAAAAAGCATAGGGCTCCTATGAAAAAAGATTCTTGAATGCCTATTATGTCAGCTATTTTACCTTGAATGGGTGGGATAATAGCTCCGCCTAAAATCATCATAACAAGAAAGCCAGATCCTTGGGTTTGATATTTACCAATACCTGCTAAAGAAAGCGAAAAAATACACGGCCACATAATTGAGCAAAATAGTCCCGCACTTAAAAAGGAATATATTGCAGTAATTCCATTAGTTGATAACCCTACAAGAATACATATAACTCCTAAAGAGCTAAAGACTCCAAGGGTTAAAGCTGGTTTATCATTGGTAAGGTAAAATGCGAGTATTTGAATTAAAACACATATTATATACCAATAAAGAGGTCTTATATTATATCCGGAGATAAACGTGAGCAAAAGAACTATTCCAAAAGCTATAAGAGGAACAAAAAATCGAAGAATTTGTTTGGTTTTATGGGTTAATTCGAAAGCATTTATTGCACCTGCCCATCTGCCGATCATAAGGCTTCCCCAGAACATCGCAATAAATGGGGCAATTTGAGAGCTGCTATATCCACCAAAACTATCTTTTTTAAGAAG
>JAQWKT010000071.1 GCA_029247685.1 Crocinitomicaceae bacterium
ATTACTAGTAGAAAGACCTAGTCTATATTGTTGAGCAATAGCTAAATTAGAACTGATATCTGACCAAGCAGAACCAGAATTTGTGCTTTTAAATACCCCACCATCATTTGCTGAAAAAATGGTTGATGCAGATCCTGGTGAAAATACAATGTCGTGAATATCGGCATGAACATATGGCTTATTATACCCTCCATACCAATGCGAGTTTAATGTCCAAGAAGTACCTCCATTGGTAGATTTCCACATGTTTACACCACCAATAAAAACGGTGCTTGCATTGCTAGGAGAAACAGCAATCGCTAAATCGTACCATCCCTGACCTCCATTGTCATTTCCATTATCCCAACCCAAAATATTAGGAGAAGTAGATCTAGTAGAAAAAGAAGCGCCACTATTGCTTGAACGAACAAGCCCTTTAAACCCATTATTAGATCCATTTGCAGCTAAAACATAAACATAGGATGGATTAGCAGCGCTAACTCCTATAGCCATTCTACCAACATTTGATAATCCGGTACTAACCGATGACCAACTTTGGCCACCATCAACAGATCTTTTAAAAGAAGAGCCTGCTGTATACACAGTGTTAGGATCTCCAGGTTTAAACTCCGCGTCTTTTAAGGAACTAGTTCCTCCCGTCGGTTGAGCCCAGTTTTGGCCTCCGTCAGTAGACCTGTATACGCCAGAACTTCCAAAAGACATAACAATTTGAGGATTGGTAGGATTAATTAATAAACGACTTATTCTTCTACCCTGACTAACATTCCAAGATAATCCAGTCGTATTCCAGGAATTTCCTCCATCAGTAGATTTAAGGACACCAATACTATAGGTGTCTGAACCATCACCATCTCCGGTAGCCAAATACATAATTTGAGGATTACTAGGATCAATCGCTATGTCTGAACATCCAATAACGGTTAATTGATCGGTATTAGTTGTCCAAGTATTTCCTCCATTTGTTGTAATCCATAATCCACCGTCTGGGGCACCTACAAAAATATTATTGTTATCATTTGGATTAAAACGAATGAAATTAACTCTACCGGCACCACCGCCATTCGGTTTTCCAATAGGACCAAGAATTGTCCAATCGCCATTTAAGGACTTTGGTATTCCTGCTGCTAAATTTTCTGCTTCCCATTGTAAATAATTAGGATAAGATTTAGATGCTAATTTTGTGTTACCCGAAGGGTAAACCCTTGGAGACATATAACTTTCCCATCGACGGAACTGTTTATATCCTTTTCCTTTTTCAAGAGGTTTGTTTTGCCAATAAGTATTAAATGAAGATTGTGTTTGGTAAAAATTAGCATTCGGATCCAACATTTTATTTACCCAATCTTGACTTGTAGATGTAAAAGAAAAGAATAGAACAAATAGAAACGTTAAACCTAGGTAAGAGGTTTTAGTTTTCATGGTTTAGTTTAAAGTTTAGCAAAGCGAATTTAATAAAATCACTTGTGTAAACAAAATTGCTAAAAATAAGTTTATAAAAACTGCTTATTCTCCAAACAACGAATCAACAAAATTTACTTTATCAAATAATTGAATATCGTCAATTCCTTCTCCAACTCCAATATATTTAACTGGAATTTGCATTTGATCAGAAATCCCAATAACTACGCCACCTTTAGCAGTTCCATCAAGTTTGGTTACCGCCAAAGCATTAATTTCTGTTGCCTGAGAAAACTGTTTTGCTTGTTCAAATGCATTTTGACCGGTAGAGCCATCAAGAACCAGTAAAATTTCATGTGGAGCATCTGGGATAACCTTATTCATAACACGCTTTATTTTAGTTAATTCGCTCATTAAATTAACCTTGTTATGAAGCCTTCCGGCAGTATCTATTAAAACCACATCGGCATTTTGTGCTTTTGCAGAGGATAGAGTGTCAAATGCCACAGAAGATGGGTCTGCTCCCATTCCTTGCTGAACAATTGGAACACCGACTCTTTCTGACCAAATAATTAATTGATCAACTGCTGCAGCTCGAAAAGTATCTGCTGCACCTAAAACCACTTTTTTATCTGCATTTTTAAACAGATTTGCTAATTTCCCAATTGTAGTTGTTTTTCCAACACCATTTACACCAACAACCATAATCACATATGGACTATTGGAATCCGATAAAAAAGAATTTTCCTTATTCTCATTTTCAACAAGTAATTCTGCTATTTCAGATCTAAGAAAGTTATTTAATTCCTCTGCTCCAACAATTTTTTCTTTGGTAACGCGCTTTTCAATTCTATCAATAATTTTAAGGGTTGTGTCGACTCCCACATCTGAACTAATTAAAACCTCTTCTAAATTATCCAACACCTCATCGTCAACCGTTGATTTACCAACAAAAGCACGTGCAATTTTAGAAAACAAACTCTTCTTTGTTTTTCGTAAACTTTGATTTAGATCTTCTTTTTTTTGTTTGTTCTGCTTGCTGAAAAATGAAAAAACTCCCATATACTATCTTAATAATCAAATATAATCATGTTAAACAAAAAAAGCTTCCAATTATGGAAGCTTTTAACATAAATAATTTATAACTAGTTATTTGTTAAACCAGTCTTTAACATTATCATTATGTACAATTTCTTCTTTAAATGTATATGTACCTGTTTTATCAGATTTTTTCATTTTAATGACTTTGGTGTGTTTTTTACCTCCACCTTTCTGAATCGTTGCAACAACTTTCTTTGCCATGGTTTCTTATTTAATTTCTTTATGAATAGTGTTTTTCTTAAGAATCGGATTGAATTTTTTCAATTCTAATCGATCCGGAGTATTTTTCCTGTTTTTTGTCGTAATGTATCTCGATGTACCAGGCATTCCAGAATTTTTATGTTCTGTACACTCCATTATAACCTGAACTCTATTACCTTTTGATTTTGCCATTTTATATTAAATGTAAAATTACTTTATAAAACCTTTTTCTCTTGCCTCTTTAACACAGGCTTCAATTCCTTTTTTATTTATATTTCTTAAAGCCGAAGTTGAAATTTTAAGAGTAATGTATTCTTTCTCTGAAGGAAGTAAAAACTTCTTGGTAATAAGATTAGGGTAAAACCTTCTTTTGGTTCTACGTTTCGAATGAGAAACATTGTTCCCAACCATTACTGATTTTCCGGTAAGTTGACAAACTCTTGACATAACTTTAACTAAGTTTTAAAAAAAATAGACTGCAAAGATATATTTAATGATTAGAACAACCAAAATATATAATACATTTTTTTATATCTTAATTTTTATTTTCGCTTAAAATAAAATATCGAAGTAAATTTAATGAAGAAAGAGCCGTTCTCAACATATTTCTCTCTCTATTATCTCCAAAATTAAACTTTCTAGTAATCACTTGGTTTTTAGTTGCCAATCCAACCCAAACAAGACCAACAGGTTTGGTATCAGTTGCTCCTCCAGGCCCAGCTATTCCTGTTGTTGAAATACAATAATCAACATCTAATATTTCTCTTCCATTTTTAGCCATTTCAATAGCAACCTCTTCGCTAACAGCTCCAAACTTTGCAATATTTTGTTTGGACACTTTTAATAAGTCCGTCTTTAAACGATTGCTATAAGTTAACAATGAACCCATAAAATAATCTGAAGCACCTGCTGCAGAAGTTATTTTATTTGCAAGCATACCAGAAGTACAGCTTTCAACAGTTCCAAGAGTTTTTTTCTTTTTCTTTAGAAGATTTCCAGTAACCTCTGGAAGGGATAATTCACCGTAAGCAAAAAAAGCTTGAGGAAAACGCTCTTCAACCACCTTAAAAAAACCATTAATTTGATCTTTATCCTTAATTCCATTTTTTGAAGTTATTCTTAACTTCACAATTCCTGGAGAAGGTAAATATGCCAATCCAAAACCTTTATTTCTAATATTGGTTTCCCAATCAACTAATTTTTCTGCTAGAAACGACTCCCCTATTCCCTGAGTTAATAGCGTTTTATGATAGATTGAAGATAAATTGAAGCGTTCTTTAATTCGAGAAACAATTTCATCTGTAAAAATACCCTTCATTTCGTATGGAACTCCAGGTAAACTAATATATACCATATCGTCTTTATCAAACCACATACCAGGAGCTGTACCATAATTGTTATCCAAAACATCGCAAGAAGAAGGCACATAAGCTTGATGAGTATTTACATCTAGCATTTGAGCATCTCTAGCTTTAAAAAAGCTGGTTACTTTTTCTAAAGTCAAATCATGTAAAACCAATTTAGAATCAAAAAATTCAGTAAGCACTTGTTTGGTGATGTCATCTTTAGTTGGGCCTAATCCTCCAGTTAAAATAACACAACTTGCTTCATCAGAAACCTCATTTAAAGAAGCTAAAATTGATTCTTTAGTGTCTGATATTGTATTTACTCTTATGACTTCTGAACCAATTAAAGATAATTGTTTTCCAAGCCATGCGGCATTTGTATTGATTGTTTGCCCCAACAATAGCTCATCTCCAATTGATATAACCTCTACTTTCATGTTTTTTTAAATTTAACGATAGATTCGATATGACCAGTATGTGGAAATTGATCAACAAAAGAAACTTTAATAATTTGGTAACCAGCCTCTATCAAAGTTATAGAGTCTCGAGCTTGGGTGGATGGATTACAAGAAATATATACAATGTCAGAAGCTTCCAAGTCCAAAACCTTTTTAAGTGTTTTAGGAGCAATCCCTGCCCTTGGAGGATCTAAAATTATTGTAGAAATCTTTCCCTTTAATTCTGGCTTAACCTTTAAAAACTTTCCAATATCCGAAACAACAAACTCCAAAGAGCTTAATTTATTTCGTTTTGCATTTCGTTTTGCATCTTCGATTGCATCCTCTACAATATCGACTCCAATTACTCTAAGAGAAGGAGCTCTTTTGGATAAAAGCTGTCCGATAGTTCCTGTGCCACAGAATAAATCAAGAACTATTTTTTCTTTATCTATATTTTCTTCACAAACATAATCTAGGGCTTTATCATATAACTTTTCTGCACAACATGGATTTGTCTGAAAAAAACTTTCCATACTAATTTCAAAGTTTAAGCCATTTATCTTTTGAGTAATAATCGGATCCCCATAAAGTAAAAAGCATTTTCCATTTTCAATTTTTGATCGATCTGCATGATTGTCATTAACCGTGTGTTGAATTCCAGCAATTCTATCTCCAAAAAGAGAAACCACGAAATCAACAAATGCATTTTTATCGAAGTTTGATAACCCTTCAGACGAGGTAACTAAATTGATTAAAAAGGAATTTGTATCAAAAGATTTACGAACTACTAAATGACGAAAAAAACCAGTCTTTTTAGGAGGATGCCATGCTGGTAAATTTGTTGATTTTAAAAAATCTCTAATTTTATATAATTCATTCTCCCATTCAAAATCAAAAAGCCCAGAAGCTTTATTTAAATTTTCCACTTTCCACCATGTCCCCCTTCTTTTAAATCCAAGAGCAAAAGAATCATCAATATCTTTATTTGTTAACAAGCAATGTTCAATACTTGAAAAACTATACTCCATTTTATTTCTATAATTATAAAGCAATGGAGAGGCTATCCACTCGTCAAAATAATCGGCAGTATTTTTGTTTCCAGAAAGCTTAGAGAATTCCTCTAAAGTTGTTTTAAGTTTAATTTCTTTTTGGACTTCAATTGGAACAAAAATGTAAGGTGCACCTGAAATTTCTTGATGATTGGTTTCTATTTCCACCGAAGATCTATCTAATACCTCAAGAAGTTTTGCTTCAAAAAAACGTTTTCTCTTTTTTTTTATTTGTGCCCTAACTTTTTGACCCGGAAATGTATTAGAAACAAAAATATTTAAAGTTCCTTTTTCAGTAGCTATTTTAGCTATTCCTTTTCCGCCAAAAGCATATTCGGAAATATCAAGATCAATAATTTCTCCTCTATGATACACGTTGTTTTTTTTGCAAAAATAGATTAATCCATTTGGATTTTATAATTCTTTCTGAAATACTTTTGGTATTAAAAAAAGTAATTGATTAAAATTTGAAAATTCAAAATCTTCTTTTAATTCGAGTAGTTTTTTATTAGGGGTAAAGTATAGTGCTTTCATCCCAAAGTTTTGTGCACCCAAAATATCCGCTTTATAATCATCTCCTATCATAATTGAATTTTTTAATAAAGCTCCAGATTTAGATAAAGAATAAGAAAATATCTCTTTTGCTGGCTTCAAAAAACCAATTTCTTCTGAACATATTACCTGATCAAAATATTTGATTAAACCAGATTTTTCTAGTTTGATTCCCTGAACTTCTTTAAATCCATTGGTTATAATATGCATTCCATAACCTTGATTTTTAAGTTCAGATAAAACATTAATAACATTAGGAAATAACTTTGTTTGGTAAGGAGATAATTTAATGTATAAACGACTTAATTCTGTAGCTAATTCATTTTCATCAACTTGTAACTTGATAAGCGTATCTTTAAAACGTTTTATTCTCAATTCAGATTTTGAAATTTTATTATTTCTATAAGCCTTCCATAAATCAGAATTTATAGCAACATATGTTGAGTAAAATTGATTGAAATCAATTTGTTTCGTGTTAATTTTAAGGTCGTTAAAAATAACTTTAAGAGCCGCTTTAGAATTGCTTTCGAAATCCCATAGCGTTCTATCAAGATCAAAAAATAAGTGAAAGGTCTTCATTAAAATAGATAATAAGCAAAAGTAGTCATAACTAGAGCATTAATATTCATTCCAAAAAAAACGAGTAAAAACACTCCTCTTTTTTTTGAATAAAACTTTGCAACAATAATGCTTCCTAAAGGGACTGATAGAAAAAAAGGAGCCCAAAAACATATACCAACAACCCCTATATTAAGTTTTGTTCTAACAATTAGTTTATTAATTCTAGTATGAACTCTTTTTTTCTTGTTTCTAGAACGTTTTTTTTTAATCTGATTCAGCTTTACAGAAAGATATTTACCGAAAAGAAAAAAAAATCCAGAACTCAACGTGCCTCCAATAACACAACAAAAATACGTTTCCAAAAATGACAAATCAAATGGTATCCCAGCAAAAGGAGCAAACATAAATTTAAATGTAGATAGTATAAAAACAGAGAAAAAACCACCCCAATTCATCTAATTAACATTTTTCTCCATAAGCCAAATCTCCTGCATCTCCAAGACCAGGAACTATATAAGATTGAGCTGTCAATTCAGCATCAATAGCTGCCACCCATATTTCAGAACTAGCTGGCAATTGCTTCTTAACTAACTCAATTGCTGAAGGAGTTGCTATGGCAGTAACAATAATTACTTTTTTGGGGTTCCCTTGTTGCAACAATGCTTTAAAAACATTAATCATTGAATTACCTGTTGCTAGCATTGGATCACTAATAATAAGAACTTTATTGTCTATCTTTGGAGAAGCCAAATAATCCACCTTTATCTCAAATTCATTTTCATTAATATGCTCCCTATATGCTGAAACAAAGGCACTTTCAGATCTATCAAAATAATTTAAAAGCCCTTGATGCATAGAAAGACCTGCTCTTAAAATAGTTGCCAAAACTGGTTTTTCATCGGGTAAATATATTTCTGCATTTCCTAGAGGAGTTTGAACATTTGTTAATTCGTAATTGAACTTTTTAGATAGTTCATAAGCCATCACCTCAGCAATACGCTCCATGTTTCTACGAAACCTCATTGGATCCGTTTGGATATCAACATTTCTTATTTCAGATAAAAAAACATTTAATATCGAAGCATTTTCAGAAACATTATATACCATAACAAGATCTTTTAAACAAAAATAAAAGAAAAAGAAAATCTATTCAGTAAAAATAAATTTATTTTCAGAAGGATAATAAATCGTTTCATATTCAGATTCAAAATATTTCCCGCCAGGATGTTTAGATGTCCAATCAAGATTAAGCCAATAATTACCTGAGGCATCCGTGCTGAAATGAACAGGAATACCAGTTGGATATTTATCCATATACCTTTTGTTTATAACATACAGCACTTCCTCTCTTTTTTGCTCTCCACCAACAAATAATTCTGCATAGGCATGTCCTGATTTTTTATTCGATGCTGAAATTATTCTAGTTTTCCCTCCTATACACTCTATCAATGTTGCCATAGTAACTGCATAATCATCACAGTCTCCAACAAAACCAGCCTCTATAGAAAATGAAGCAGAGGCAATTAAATCCATTGAATTTGGGTCATTAACATAATTCCATTTATTTATCAAGTCATCATAAATTGTAAATACTTGTCTAAAGTTGTATCCACCAGGATTTTTTTTAGCAAGATTTAATGCATAAATTCTTGTTGTTTCATTGTCTACATCCATCGCATTTTTATATAAGGCTAGTTTTTCAGATCGACTAGAACTGTGATAGTAAGTAGATTTATTTTTAATAACCTGATCAAAAGTTGGGTTGTGAATTATTTTATCTACAAATACAATTAATGCAATTAAAATAATTGATGGTATTAAAAATTTACTCATCAATAAATTATAAAATCTAGTAGCTTTATTATTAATTCTTGACATTAAAACAATATATATGTTACATAACAACTCAAAAACCTTGCCAAAGAACACCTGAACACATGTCACAAGACCACTATGTCAAAGCGCTGACAATCAAATGATTATGCATTTATTAACAAAGCAAACTTGATTACATGTTTATTTGTGTTGATAACTTCGTTGATAAACTATAGACGAAAGGATTAATTAAAGGTTTACTCAAGATTAAATTTGTAGAAGGTCGTATTAATTCAATTAAACAGATGTTTAGTACCATTCTTAAAAGAAAATTAACAGATAATCAAGTTTCTAATATATTCATCAACGCAATATATGACTCCGTTGATTCTGGATGGATGGAAATAGCAAATCTTATTAATGAAGATCCCTCTTTTGTCAAGTCACCTCAACTTAGCAATGAAAACAGTGGCCTTTTCGGACTTATTGTTATAGTAGGCAATTTATCTTTTTTAGAAAGCACTTTTGATGCAGAACAAGCAGTTCGAATAGAAGAAATAATTTTCAAAAAACTTTCCAAAATTTATGGAGTTGAAAAAGTAGAGTTTCAAAAATTAATTAGAGAATACCAATCTTATATCAAGCGAATAAACAGGCCTTCAAAAAATATGATTTATGGAATGTCAAAAGCGGTTTTCCATAAATATGAATTGAATAAATATCAAGATGAATATTTTAAACGAATGGGAACCCCTAACCCACTATTCCTTAAAAGAATGGACGATGTAATAAGTAATTATATTTGGAATTGGGATGCATTTCTTAAAAAATACAAGATCAACTCTTAGTGCTGCCATTCTTTTTTAGAAACATGAACAACTCCTTTCATGACTGAAACTACTTCACTTTCAATATTATAAACGGTTACTTCATAATGAGCTTTTTTTTCTGTTCTATCTAACTCTTTGGCTTCAACTGTCAATAAATCTTTAAGAAGAATTTTTTTATGATAAGTTAAATTTGTTTCAATTGTATAACATTTAACTCCATTTGCATTTGCTGCAAAAGCCAGCGCAGAGTCTGATATTGAAAAACAAATTCCTCCATGAGCAATATTAAAGCCATTTAACATTAACTTATTAACCACAATAGACAATTTACAATATCCTGGTTTTACTTCTATTAAATTAATCTTAAGCCATTTGCTAAATTCATCGTTAGCAAGCATTTTAGTCACAATTTTTAAAGCTCTAGTCATCTTATCATCTGTTTTGTCGACAAGCTAAAAATAAATTCCATAACATTCTCAGGATATTCATTTGATTTTAAAGGCTCTTTATTAAATAAGCCATAAATCGCAGAACCACTACCTGACATAGATGCATATATTGCTCCATCAGTATACAAATCATTTTTAATTTTTGATAGAATTGGATTTGTTAAAAACACATTTTTTTCAAAAGAATTTGATATTTCATTTTTCCAAATACCCTTATCCTTATAAATAGATTTTTTTAACTGCATATCAATTTCATGACATTTAATTCTATCATATGCCAATTTTGTTGAGACATGAATTGCTGGGTATATCAATTTAAGGTAAAAGTCAGATAAATCGATGGTTATTAATTCGATTAATTCTCCTCTCGAAGAACATAAAGCAGGTGTCGAATCAATAAAAAATGGACAATCGCTCCCTAAAAAAGATGCCAGTTCAAGTAGTTCAGACTTAGGGATTTTTAAATCAAACATGCTGTTTAACCCTTTTAGAATAAAAGCTGCATTGGATGATCCACCTCCTAAACCAGCCCCCATAGGGATGTTTTTTTGTAAATGAATATAAACGGGCTTTATGTTGTAACTTTTTTTAATTAAATGATATGCTCTAACGCATAAATTATCATTAATGGGAGAGTCTATTTTTAATCCGGTTTGTTTAAAGGTAAATTTATCTGAAGGAAGCAATTCAATAATATCAAAGAAAGGAATAGGATACATGCAGGTTTCAATATTATGAAAACCATCCGTTCTTTTATTTAGGACATTTAAACCTATATTAATTTTTGCAGATGAAAATAATATCACCCAACAAATGTAATACAACGGCTCATATTTACTAAATTTACACCCTAAATATAAATTATATGTCTGTATATCTAGATTTTGAAGAACCTATAAAATTGCTTGAGGAACAGATAGAACAAGCAAAAGAAATTAGCTCAAACTCTGGGGTTGATATGAGTGAAAACATCAAACAACTCCAAAAAAAACTTAGCGATAAAACCAAAGAAATAATTTCTAAATTAACACCATGGCAACGAGTCCAATTATCTAGACACCCAGACAGACCATACACAATGGCTTATATTAATTCTTTAACAAACGGAGAATTTCAAGAGCTACATGGAGATAGAAATGTCAAAGATGACAAAGCGATGGTTGGTGGATTTGGATTAATGGATGGGAGAAGCGTTATGTTTATCGGCCAACAAAAGGGCATTAATACGAAGATGAGGCAATTTAGAAATTTTGGAATGCCTAATCCAGAAGGGTATCGAAAGGCGCTAAGATTGATGAAAATTGCTGAGAAATTCAATAAACCTGTAGTAACTTTTATTGATACACCAGGTGCATTCCCGGGGTTAGAAGCAGAAGAAAGAGGACAAGGAGAAGCAATTGCAAGAAATATTTATGAAATGATGCGGTTAAAAGTCCCTGTTATTTGTATTATAATTGGTGAAGGAGCTTCAGGAGGAGCGTTAGGTATTGGTGTTGGAGACAAAGTAATGATGCTTGAAAATACATGGTATTCGGTTATTTCTCCAGAATCCTGTTCTTCTATTTTATGGAGATCATGGGATTATAAGGAAACTGCTGCCGAAGCTCTAAAACTTACTTCAAGCGACATGAAAAAACTATCCATCGTGGATGAAATTATTAAAGAACCAATACAAGGAGCACATCGAAATCAAGCAGAAATGTTTAGAAGAGTTAAGAAAATAATAAATGCAAGTTTAGCGGAGCTTGATATTATTTCTCCAGAGGATCGAATAACAAACAGAATTAATCGATTCTCTTCTATGGGTATTTGGAAATAAACACTCCATTTTAAAAGATTTTTTCTTATTTTACAAAGGCATTGATTATTTGTAAAAATTTGTTAATATTGATAAAAACATTATTTATGAGATTCCTTTTTATTTTTATATTCCTTGTTAATTTTATAGCGCAAAGTCAAGTCAGTGGATTTATTCTTGATGATGTAACCAATGAACCAATAATAGGTGCAAAAATTTATTGTTCGGATGGAAATCGATCCATTTCTGGTTTTGACGGAGACTTTAAATTAAAGTCAAATACCTTTCCTGTCACTATAAGAATCTCCATGTTAGAATATATTAATGACACCATTATTGTTAAAGAAGCAGGGGAATACACCTTAAAAATGAAACAACCTTCCATTGATTTAGAAACAGTAGTCATCTCTGCTGGAAGAAGAAAACAAGTTATTGAAAATGTTCCTGTTTCAATGGAAATTATAAGGCCTCAGTTGATTGATAACAAAGGAATTTCACAACTTGATGATGCTGTTGATCAAAGCCCAGGGGTTTTTACAATGGATGGACAAGTTAGTATTCGTGGTGGTTCGGGGTATTCTTATGGAGCCGGTAGCCGTGTATTGCTATTATGGAATGGAATGCCATTGTTATCTGGTTATGCTGGAGACACACAATGGAACGCAATACCTATTGAACAAGCCGCTCAAGTTGAAATCATGAAAGGTGCTTCGTCTGTTCTTTATGGAAGTGGTGCATTAAATGGGGTTATAGCAATTACTGAAAAACAACCTGTTTCCAAACCCGAAACAAAAATAAAGTTACAATCCGGAATCTATGGAAACCCGAGAAGGTCGTCGCTAAAATGGTGGTCAAGAAATCCCACTTTTCATCAATTTGAATTATATAGAAGTAAAATGTATGAACGTTTTGGATATACTGTATCTACAGCATATGTTAAAGATGAAGGTTACAGAGAAGGGGAAACAACCGACAGAGGAAGAATTAGTGGAACTTTTTATTTTAGACCAAAAAAATTCGACCGAGTTAAAGCTGGAATTGGATATAACTACCAATATCAAAAAACCGGTAGTTTTTTGTTATGGCAAAGCGATTCCTTAGCATATACTCCGCAACAAACAGACACATCTAGCACTTTAGGGGTTAATATTGGGCATCGTTTGTTTATAGATCCATACCTTACATTTAGAGACAAGAAAAACAACAAGCACTCTTTAAAAACAAGGCTATACTATGTTAAAAACGATATTCAAAACAATGAATCTCAAAGTAGTCAGGCAGCCGTATACTTTTTTGATTATCAATTTCAAAAACAATGGGGTAATGGAATAACCTTTACTTCTGGAATAACAGATATTTACAACAGTGTTGAGTCGCAATTAATGGGGAACCATATATCTAATAACATTGCTGCCTATGGACAATACGAACATCACATAGGTAAATTTGATATCATTGGTGGCTTGCGATTGGAATATTTTGAAATGGATAACAAACGAGGAGATTCGGATTTTCTTATCAAAATGAAAAGCGATACCATAACCCTCCCCTTTTATCCTGTATTAAGATCTGCTGTTCATTACGAAATCGCACCTTTTACGCACTTAAGAGCTTCTTTAGGGCAAGGAGTCAGATATCCATCTGTTGCTGAAAGATTTACGCTCACTAGTGTTGGCGGATTAAATATTTTTCCAAATGCAGATTTGAATCCAGAAACAGGATGGGCTGCAGAGCTAGGAATTAAACAAGGAGTTAAAATTGGAGAATGGAAAGGAATGATTGATATCTCAGGATTTGTAAATCAATATAATAACATGATGGAGTTTACTTTTGGAATATATAATCCAGATTCTATTCAATTAACATCACAAAACATTTATGACTGGATTGGCTTTCAGGCAAAAAATGCGGAAAAAGCAAGAATTACAGGGGTAGAGTTTTCTTTTAATAGCATTGGAAGTATTGGACCTGTTGAAATAATCTCTCTTATTGGCTACACCTACATGAACCCTGTTTCTTTAAATTCAGATTCAAGTTATTTAAGTCAATTTTCAGATCCTACCTCAAACATGTTAAAATACCGTTTTAGACACTTGGCAAAAGCCGACATCGAATTAAATTACAAGAAAATTAGCCTTGGTTTCTCCAGTAGGTATAGTAGTTTTATGTCAAACATTGATAAAATGTTTGAAGAAGATTTTAATGGCATTGAAATTTTACCTGGACTAAAAGAATACCGAAAAAAATATCCGCAAGGTAACTTGGTTATTGACTCAAGGTTTGGATATAAAGTAAATGATAAAATTAGGGTATCTCTAATTGCAAATAATATTTTAAATGCAGAATACTCTAGTAGACCTGGTGACATTCAAGCTCCCAGAAACTTTATCGTACAACTTCAAATGAAGTTCTAATGAAAGTACTTGGAATTATTCCATCTAGATATAATTCAAGTCGTTTTCCTGGAAAACCTTTGATTGATTTAAATGGCAAATCCATGATTCAACGCGTCTATGAAGGAGCTAGTAAAGCTTCCAAAATCGACAAAATTATTGTAGCTACAGATGACCAGCGAATTTATAATGAGGTTGTTCGATTTAATGGAAATGTTAAAATGACCAATCCAAATCATCAAACTGGAACAGACAGATGTGCTGAAATAATCGAGAAAAACCCAGAATATGACATTGTAATTAACATTCAAGGAGATGAGCCATTGGTTAACCCTATTCAATTAAACACCCTTATACAATCATTTGAAAACAATGCTCAACAAGAAATTGCAACTTTAGCTATTCGTTGTATCAATCACGAGGAAATAAGAAATTCAAATCGGATTAAGGTTGTATGTGATTATAAAAAAAATGCTTTATATTTTAGCAGAACACCCATTCCATTTTCAAAGAAAATCGATACACAAAAATACCTTAGACATATTGGGCTATATGCATATCAACGTGAAACTCTATTGAAAATAGCCAAGCTAACTCCTTGTGAAATTGAAAAAATGGAATCCTTAGAACAATTGAGATGGCTGTTTTATGGGTATTCTATAAAAGTTATTGAAACCGATATTGAAACACCAAACATCGATAGTCCAGAAGATGTCAAAAATGTTATTAAACACCTCTAAATTCTCTTTGTGGATTATTATTGAAATCCGTATCTTTGTTGTATGTCTTCATTAAATGATTTAATTTTTGACTTGCTTGTAAATAACGATTGTGTTGTTTTACCAGATTTTGGAGCGTTTATTTGCCAAAATCAGAAAGCTAAAATTAATCGTGAAAATGGAACAATATCTCCACCATCAAAAAGAATTGGATTCAATCCAAAATTAACTAATAACGACGGCTTATTGGTTTCAGCTATAGCTAAACATAATAAATCTAATTACAGCGAAGCAACAACAATCGTTAAAAAATATGTGGCGAATTTATCAAAAAAACTTAATGAAGGAAATAGAATAGAGATTAACAAAGTTGGTGTTTTTTATCTTGATAAAAACAAAAACATATTTTTTGAACAAGATAATTTTTCAAATATTCTTTTATCTTCATACGGTCTCAAGGAAATAACATTGTCAAAGGATATTAAAACAAAAACCGTTCAAGAGAATAAAAAGACTTTATCAACAAAAGTTGCCCTTCCTTCCAAAGAAGAAGAAAAAAACAATGAAAATCAATTAGTAATTGAAGCCTCAACTAATAAAAGCAAAGCATGGCGTTATATTGCTGCTGCATGTTTATTACCTATTATTTTTTATTCCTTTTGGATCCCTATTCATTCTGATTTATTAGAATCTGGAGTTATCTCTTTTTCTGATTTGAACCCATTTCATGAAAAAGTTACTCCTAAATACAAAACAAAAAAACAGAAAAATTTATCTTTTTCAAAAAATAAAACGAAAACCATAAATGATCAAATTAAATCATTGGATTCTGATTTGAAATTTTTCTCTTATGAATTTGATAATGACCACTACATAATGGTCAATTTAAAAAAGAAAGAAAAACCTTCAGAAATTATTGAACATAAAAAAGAAATCATTGTAAATCCCCCAAAAGAAAAAGCTAAAGCACATAAAAAAAAGGCAGGGACAAAAAATCCAATTGCAGGTTGTTTTAAAAAGAAATCAAATGCAAAAAAATTAGTAAAAAGATTAATAAACCAAGGATTTGATGCTTTTATTATTGACATTAACAATGGGCTTCATCGAGTTACCCTAGGAAATGTTTCAAATTCAAATAAATTAGAAACCCTTATCCAAAAAGCCGATTCACTTGGTTATAGAACTTGGATTCTTAAAAATTAACAAACAATATATTATGAAAAAGTACATGATTTTATGCGTTGCTACGCTTAGCTTTTCTTTAAACGCTCAAGAAATTACAAATAAAGAAGGTAGTAATTATAAATTTGAAAAAATTGCACATTTAGATGCAACACCAGTTGAAAGTCAAGGAAGAGCTGGCACATGCTGGAGTTTTTCAGCATTATCCTTTTTTGAATCTGAATTAATAAGAAAAGGGAATAAGAATCCTCAATTATTATCTGAAATGTTCATCGTAAGAAAAGCTTATGAAGCCAAAGCTGACAAATACATAAGAATGGATGGAAAAGTTAACTTTTCTCAAGGCGGAGCTTTTCATGACATTCCTTATGTTATTAAAAAATATGGGATTCTTCCTTCAAGCGTTTATAAAGGTATTCCAGAAGGAATGAGCTCATACAATCATAGTGAAATGTTTGCGGTGTTAAATGGTGCTGTTCAAGGGGTTAAAAAACAAGCCAGTAGCACTAAGTCAGGTATTTCGACAAAACTATGGAAACAAGCTATAAATGGAATCCTAGACACATATATCGGAAAAGACATTCAAGAATTTGAAATAGATGGCAAAAAACATACTCCAAAAACGTATGCAGATAAAATCGGCTTAAATATGGATGATTACATTTCATTAACTTCTTTTACAAATCACCCAATAAATTCCAAATGCATGCTTGCTATTCAAGACAACTGGAGCTGGGGAAGTAGCTATAATGTCAGTTTAGATGATCTTTATAATGCAAGTGTTGAAGCATTAAAAAATGGGTATACTCTTGCATGGGGGGCCGATGTTTCTGAAAAAGGATTTAGCTTTAGTAATGGTTTAGGTATTATCCCTGAGGATCAATCAACTATTAAAATTAAAGGTAGAGACAATAATAATTTTTCGGATGGAGGAGCAGAAAGGTCTTCAAACGCATTTTTAACCCCTGTTAAAGAAAAAGAAATTACTGCTGAATACAGACAAAAAGGATACGACAATAAAACAACAACAGATGATCACGGAATGCATATTGTTGGTTTATATAAAGATCAAGATGGAACCAATTATTTTTTAGTTAAAAATTCTTGGGGAACTGGAAATTATCCTGAAGGATATCTTTATGTATCAGAAAGTTATTTCAAATGGAAAACGATTAACATATACCTTCATAAAGATGCAATAGGTAAAAAATTAAAAAAATCGCTCGATTTATAATGAACATCGAACAAATATACACCAAATGTCTTGCTCAAGGAGCGTATTATATCACTTCAAATAAAGAGGCAATAATTATAGATCCCTTAAGAGAAATAAGCCCTTATATTGATCGAGCTAAAAAAGATGGGGTAAAAATTAAATATATTTTAGAAACGCACTTTCATGCGGATTTTGTTAGCGGACATATAGACTTAGCAAAAAAAACTGGTGCTTCTATTGTTTTTGGGCCTAACGCCTCCACTAATTATAAATGTCATGTTGCCGAAGATGGAGAGCTTATTTCTTTTGGAAAACTTTCTATAAAAGTTCTTCATACACCAGGTCACACAATGGAGTCTTGTTGTTATTTATTAAAAAATGAAGCAGGAAAAGATCATGCCATTTTCACTGGAGACACTTTGTTTATTGGAGATGTTGGTCGACCAGATTTAGCTCAAAAGTCTGCAAAAATATCGCAAGAAGATTTAGCTGGATTATTATTTGATTCGCTTCAAAAGAAAATTCACCCTTTAGAAGATCATGTTATTGTTTATCCAGCTCATGGAGCAGGAAGTGCATGTGGAAAAAATTTATCCAAAGAAACTACTAGTACTATTGGAGAACAAAAAAGAACAAACTATGCTTTAAGAGATGGACTTACCAAAAATGAATTTATAAATGAATTAACAGATGGGATTCTTCCACCTCCTGAATATTTTGGAGTAAATGTAACCATGAATAAGAATGGATATGATTCTATTTTTGAAGTAATGCATAGAAGCCTAAAACCACTTACTATTGATGCTTTTAAAAAATACAGATCAGATGGAACCATTATTTTAGATACCCGAACAGCTATTGATTTTGCAAAAATACACATTCCTGGAAGCATTAGCATTGGATTAGAAGGACAATTTGCTCCCTGGGTTGGTGCATTGTTTCCAAATTTAAATAAACCATTGATTCTAATTTGCCCTACGGATAAAGAAGAGGAAACAATTAGAAGGCTCTCTAGAATTGGGTATGACAAAGTAATTGGTTTTCTTGATGGGGGTTTAGACACATGGGTTAAAAATGAAAATATAACTAGTTCAATAGACCGGATTTCTGCAGAATACCTTGCGAGCTTAGACCTTGAAAAAACAACAATAATTGATGTTCGAAAACCAGGAGAATATGAAGGAGAACATATAAAAGATGTTATACCATTGCCTTTAGACTATATTAATCAAAATATCTCAGAATACCCTAAAGATAAAAGGTTACATCTTCATTGTGCTGGGGGATACCGCAGTATAATTGCTGCTTCAATATTGAAAGCTAACGGTTTTAATGATTTATGTGATGTTGTAGGAGGATACAATGCAATTTCAAAAACAAATATCCCAAAAACAGAATTTATTTGTCCAAATTCTTAATATTTATTTTCTTTTTCTTTTCCAAAATTTCCATTTAGGCTCTTTCTTGTCTTCTAAGTAGTAATCTCCAGTGTAGCCATAACCATAACCATAACCATAGCCATAACCGTAGCCGTAGCCATAGCCATAGCCATAGCCTTTTGAACCATAAGTACCGTTTAATAAAACAGCCATATTAGGAAGTCTTTTATCATTTATTAAGTCTACTGGAACACTTAACATTTTTCTTGGTAGCTGATGCGCTCTAACTACATAAACAACTGTATCAGCAAATCTAGAAATTAATAAAGTATCTGTTACAATTCCAACTGGAGCAGTATCTACTATAATATAATCATACTTTTGTTCAAGCTCAATAAAAAGATCGTTCACTCTTTCAGACATTAAAAGTTCTGAGGGATTAGGAGGGATATCTCCAGAAGGAAAAACATCAATATTTTCATGTAATTCAGTAGTATAAATATATTCGTTTATTCCACTTTCTGGATTAGCTATATAATTAGAAACCCCTTTAGATCGATCATTTCCAATATAATCCTCCAATTTAGGTGCTCTTAAGTCCATTCCTAATATCAATACTGATTTCCCTGAAATAGCAAGAGACATTGAAAAATTAATAGCAGTAAATGACTTTCCTTCTTTTGCAACTGTAGAGGTAATAAACACAAAATTTCCTAGTTGAGAGTCTTTCTTATTTTTCAATAAAAAATCAATATTTGTACGCAAGGACCTAAACGATTCTGCAATCACAGATTTACTTCCTTTAGTAATAACAATATGTTTGTTTTTTTCACCTAAAGGAATATTTCCGATATAAGGCAAGTTATATTTCTCTATGTCGGATTTAAAATAGACTTTATCATTAATTAAGCTTCTTATGTAGATATATAGAATACCTAAAAAAATAGCTATTGAGAATGCACCAAAAAATATAATTGATTTATTTGGAGAAACAATAGCACCACTACTGTAAGCGGGGTCAACAATCTTTGCATTTCCAATTCCTACAGCTAATGCTATTTGTGTTTCTTCTCTTTTTTGAAGTAAATACAAATAAAGACTTTCTTTAATTTTTTGTTGCCTAATTATCTCCCTTAATTGTTTTTCCATTAATGGAACTTCCGCTATTTTATTATCTAGAAAACTTTCTTCCTTTTTTAAATTTTCTAATACTTTTGATTTTGTTTTAATCAAATTCTTAATGCTAGCAAGAATATTTGATTTAATTTCTTTAATTCTAGTACTTAAATTCTCAACTATTGGATTTTTTTCCGTAGAAGTTTTTAACTCTTCTCTTCTTTTTAACACCAATGAATTATGATCCGTAACTTGTTTAGATATTTGAACCTGACTCAACCCTAAAACATTAGGTATCAAGCTATTGATGCCTAAATTTCCTTGGATATGCTCCAGCATCATTTCACTAAGCTTAAAATCTGTTTCCGCTTCTATAATGTTATTTCTTAATTTGCTTTTTGTGTTGATTTGATTTTCAGACTCATACTTTACATCTATTACATCATTTTTATTTTTATATTTTTTTACCGAGTCTTCAACGTATTCTAACTCTTTAGAAATAGCTTTCATTCTAGAATCAATAAAATCTGAAGTATACTGAGCGACTAAACTTTTATCGTTAATCGCATCTTTGTTATAAAAAAACACTAGATTGTTTAAAACATCTATTGCTTTTTGTTTGGAGTTATCTTCTAGAATAATTTTTAATATGGTCGAATTCGAACTTACTTGCTCGATTTTCATTCTTCCCTTTATTTTATTTATTGCTGATTCTCTAGGTAAAACAACAATATCGTATTCACGATTCAAATAATATTTTGAGAAATTTGTGTTTTTTAAAACCCTAAAAGGTTTTTTATAATTAGAAATCAAGGAATTAAATGAGCATAAATATATGCGCTTTCCCTTAGAGTTAAGGATTTCGAATTTCTTAGTAGAAAGAATTCTAATATTTAAAAACAAGGAGAAATCTGAAAAATCGACATTGTTGTCAAATTCGATTGAAATTGGAGATTTGTCATAAATTTCTCTCCTCGTAAAACCAGTTACATTTCCTTTAGAAAAGTATTCAAATTGAAGATTTAAACTATCTACTACATTTCCTATAATTCGTCTAGATTGAATAATTGATTTTTCATTATCAACAGAATTTTTAAAGTTAATAGCACCCAAATCTTCAAATGGAGTTGTTTCACTGATGCCACTTGAACCTTTCGCATTATTTTTGATTAAAACGGTAGTATAAGCTTGATAGGTTGGAACGGTATATCTAACATAGAGATATGCTAATGAGCCTGATAGGGCAAGTAAGAATGTAAACAACATCCAATGACTCAAATATTTATATATGGTTTCCCTGTAATTAGATTTTACCAATTCATCTAATTCAATATTATTAACGGGTTCTTCCATCTTAATTTAAGATTAAATTTAGGGTTGTAAGAATCAAAGAAGCCACAGAGACAAATGGAATAAACAATTGATTATTTAAGTTTAAAACTTTGGATTTCATCGGAGGAATATAAACAACGTCATTTTGTTTAAGATAAAACGCTTCAGATAGAAATACACTTTTATCATTTAAATTAACATGTATTTCTTTTCTGACTCCATTATTCTCTCTAAATACAATTATCTCTTTTCTATTTCCATAAGTGGTAACATCTCCACAAATACCCAGAAGTTGAATAATGTTAATTTTTTCATTAGGTATATTAAATGTTCCTGGGTTTTTAACCTCTCCAATTATTGAAACTTTAAAATTTAAAAGATTTAACTGAATAATTGGATCCTTTAAATATTCTTTAAGAACTTCTTGAATTTCATCAATTATTTGATTTCTATATTTCCCTGAAACTTTTATTTTACCAACTAATGGCAAAGAAATGTTACCATCAGAATCTACTAAAAAACCTTTAACGGGAATACCAGAGCTATATGTAACAATGGTTCTTTGTGTAGAAAGTTTATCTTTAAACAAATTAGAAGCTTCTTCATTAGAGGAAATTAAATTTATTTCTAATAAATCATTTTTTTCAATTTTAATATCATAATTAATCGAATGATTTTTTGTGGAATCCACAAAATCTCCTTGGAGGATTAAAACATCTCTAGTTTTTGTACAAGAAAAACAAAAAGTTAAAAATAACAGAAAAATGTAAAATGAAAACTTCATATTAGTCAATTTAAGAGCCTCTTTGCTTTTTAAAAAAAATATAGTAAAGTGATTTAAAAACAAGGCCAAAATCATATAGAAAGGTTTTATTTTCTCTTATTTTCATATAATCAATTTCGGCTTTAATAATCATTTCTTTTTTTGTTTTATAATTAAATGCGATATAAGGAGGAATACAACCTGGTTTGTGTTTAATTCTCATCCTTTGAACCTCAATAGGCAAATCATTATAATATACTTCACTTACGGGCCTTATTCCAACAAGTTTCATTTCTCCTTTGATTACATTTATTAATTGTGGTAATTCATCCAACCAGTATTTTCTTAAGAATTTCCCCCAAGATGTAATTCTAAAATCATTTTTTAACTTCCCAGTTTTATTATAGCCATTAATCTTTAACATGTATTCCTGAATAAATTCAGCATAAGGGTGCATGGTCCTAAATTTATATACTTTTATTTTATTTCCATTTTTCCCAAGTCTTTCCATTTTAAATAACGGTCCATAACTAGGTTTTGTTTTATTTTTAATAATAGATTTTTTTAATAAAACAAAAATTTGATTTTCGTGGGAAGTGGAATCTAAAATCTCAAACCCTGCAAAAGCCATTCTACCTAGACCTTCTGCTTTTGATAAAATAATAAGTTTTTTCTTGGACAAATAATAAACAAGATATTTAAAAGGAAACATTCGAAGTAATACTCTTAAAAAAAAGAAATCAAATAGAAATCGAATAGAAGAAAACATTCGACTATGTTTCGTCTTATATCTTCTAATTCTTCCTCTATAAGTTTCGAAAGTTAAAACGAGAAAAATTTCATGGTTGATTTTTGAATATAAATTATCTAAAAATGGTTGAAGGTCTTGAATCTTATTGCATTTTTTTGGATAAAATATTAAATCGGAATCCTCTGTATAAAGAAGATCTTTGTTGACAATCGTATAGTTTAATTTGTTTAAATCTAATCCTAGATCTGGATTAAACTTTAATTTGGAAAGAAGGTGTTTCAAATTTTCTGAAATCTTGTTCTTATAGATTTAAAATCATTGTTTATAACATGTATGATGTAATTTCCTTTTTCCAACAAATTCCATAATTCATGATTCTTCAAATTATTTATGTGTGTATTGCCATTATGAAGTAATTTTCCTGAAATATCATATATAAGGTAATTTACTTCTCCATCAAATTCTGCAGAATAAGAAAAATCGACCTTATTTTCATACGGATTAGGATACAAATTAAAATACGAAATATCTTCAACAGAATTTAAATTACTTAACAATGGGTCGTTATTTTCATTAACTGCATCAGCTATATCATTATCATCCATCGTGATCATTGAAAGAGGAGTTCTTACATAACAAGCATCTCCATATCCCCCTAGATTTGTTTTTACTCTAATTCTAAAAATGGTATTGTAATCGTTTTGAAATGTGCCATTGGTTCCGTTAGGAGTTGGATCACCGGCCATTGCTATTCTTAAAGCTCTTGCCATAGAACCATGCTGGGAGGCACTTCTAGTTAATTCTTCTGCAACTAGAGAACTTTCGTTTCTAACCTCAAAAGTATAACTAGAAAAACCATATAAATTGTAGGCAGCAAGTATTTCCCCCATAGAGGTCATCGGATAAGGAGAACCAAAAGAGCCACATTGATCACCAGCCCCTGCAAAAGAGCCATCTCTAATTTTAACGGTAGGGCTAGCTGGTGTTGTTACAATTTGGTCTGGTCCAAAAGGGCTCCAAACTCCATCGGCTTTTATTCTAACCGATATTCTATAAGTATTTCCATAAGGATTTGAAGATGGGAAATTACCTATTGGACCAAACTCGTATAATTTTACTTGTGTATCGTTTGGATCTTCTGTTGCTTCAGAAGCAATGGTTGCTGTATCATAAACGGTTGTTACCGAATTTAATCGATAGCGAAATTGATAATCTTCAATATTAGAACAAGAAGAAGCTTCGCAATCAATCGCATCATAATATAAATAATTGATCACTCTCCCATGCATCGCTACAGTTAGTTCACTTCCACAAGGTGTGGTCACATCACAAGATACTCCATATGGAGTCCATCCACCATCTACAAATACCGAAACACGTATCGAAACAGTCATATCATGAGTAACCCAATCAATATTAGCAGGTGTACCTGTATATGTTGCCCATCCAACTGAAATTAAAACACAAGTATAACTTACTGGATCTGGAAATACCTCTGTAGTATTAGTTCCATCAGTGACTTCAAATTTATATGCTTCGGCGTTAGCCACTTGAACCGCTGTAAGTGGGGTGTTTATTAAGGGAATACTGGTATTACAATAATACTCAAGTTGTGTTGCAGGAACTGAAGGAGTAGTAATTTGACACATGGATCCAAAACTTCCAAAACCCGAGCCATAATCCACACTAACCCGAACTTCATAGGTTGTTGAATAATCTGTAAATGTTGCTGCAAAATCATCCATCGTAAAGGCATTTAATGTTCCGCTTGTTACATCTAAAGTAGAAATTGTTCCTCCTGGCAATTTAGTTAATTGATAACGGAAACCAACAGCACCACTAACATTATCGGCATAAATTGGAGTATTTATGGTAGATAATGTGGAGTTACACTGAGAGGTTTGAATCTGAGTGGTAGGTGGAGCAGGTGTGGTAATTGTACACATGGATCCAAAACTACTGTAAGCGCCTGCACCGACCTTAACAGCAACTTTTACTTCATAGGTGATCGAATAATCAATAAAAGAAGGCGGAAAATCACTTAAAGAAAACGCATTTAAGGTTCCTGTGGTTTTTTCAAAAGTTTGTGTTAATGAAGTTGCTGTATTAACAAGCTCATACCTAAAACCAGTAGCACCAGTAATATTGTCTGCATAAATTGGTGTATTAAGTGCAGCAATGGTTGTATTGCATTGTGAACTTTGAACTTGCGATTCTAAAGTTGGGGTTATAACCGAACATGAAACCGCTGCAGGACCACTCAAATTAGTAGTTGTTCCTACCCAAGTTAATACTTCAACATCATAGGTTGTTCCATAATCTATACCAGCAGAAGAAAAATTAGATAAATTGGTAGTTCTACCAGATACACGTCCAAAAGTGGTTAAAGTATCTTCATTTAAAGTAGTTTGGTTAGTTACTGTAAAAAAGTATCCATCACAAGATTTTTTAATGGCTGTAAAATTAGAATGTAACGTTGGTAAATTATATCCAAAACAATAGGTGTTCAATAACCTAGTCGGAGACTGAGAAAAACTTACAAAGCCTATCAATGTAAAAACAATAAATAATAACTTTTTATTCATAATACGAGTTAATTCTAACTAACGAATATAACAGCACATAGTTGTGTTAATATATAAAAATAATTCTGAATTGCAAAAAATAATTCTTTATACTAGTATATCAATCAGTGCAAATTTACTCAAATTATAAGAGTTTACTTATTATTTCTAAGTTTTTTAAGAATATTTTTGAGGATGTTTTTTAGGAATTGACTTATATAATTATAAAGCCATATAGATGGTTTTTCAGTCCATCTTAAAGGGTGCGTATTAATTATTATTTTATCTGGTAAACTTCCATTTTTAAAGGCATTTATTAAA
>JAQWKT010000006.1 GCA_029247685.1 Crocinitomicaceae bacterium
TGTTTATCCAAGATTTGCCCCTACCATGGAATGGGATATTGCCTCAGGACAAGCAGTTTTAAATGCGCTCGGAGGAGAAGTAATTCATGCAGAAACCAAAAAACCATTAATTTATAACAAAGAAAACCTAAAAAACCCTAGTTTTATAGCAAGTACAAAAGCACTATTAAATAATTCTGATACGTAGCTTTAGAATCTGTTTTTGTTCAATAAAAGCCCATGATTAAAAAAGGATGTTTATTGTTTTTCTTAACTGTTTGTTTTTTTGGGCAAGCACAAATGAATAATTTACTTCATTTAAATGCGTCTTCAAAAGACAATTGGCTTTTAAGCCATAAACCCGAATTAGTTGGTGATGCCTGGGATGGCTTAGAGTCATATATTACTCTTTCTGGACCACTAAAGTCTTTTCTTCCCGTTCAACCCTTTATTTTTAACACAAAAACACTAAAGGTTGTTTCCACTGGAGATACTATTGCCTTAGAGATGACTTTAAAAAAATCATTTGAACCCAAAACATTACCTATAAAGCAATTTTTTACCTCAAATGATATCCCAAATCAAATAAATTATTTGTTTTTTACTCGTGGCAAAAATTATACCTTAGGAATTACTCCAGCGCTTAATTTTTCAATGGGAAAAGACTTTAAGGACACAACAAATAATACTCTTTTTAGAAATACTAGAGGGTTTATGGTAGAAGGAACACTTTTAGATAATGTTTCTTTTTCTACTTCATTTTACGAAAATCAGGCCAGATTTAGCGCTTATGAAAACGACTACATTGCTTCTCATGGAGAGCTTTATCCTGCAAGTAATGGCAATTATTCAATGCAAAATGCAGTTGTACCTGGTGGGGCAAGAACAAAACCTTTTAAAACAAATGGATATGACTTTGCTTTTGCCCAAGGATATATTAGTTATCGTCCAAATAAACATTTAACCCTTACAACAGGAAATAACCTTCAATTTGTGGGTTTGGGTTATCGATCTTTGCTTTTGTCGGATAATAGTTATGGTGCACCATATATACGAGCAGATGTTACGGTAAATTCCAAATGGGCATTTAATTATTATCGAGCAAGGTATATGAATCTTGTGCGTCAAACAGCTCATTCAACGGTAGAGGCATATTATACGCCAAAGGCTTTTACTTCCAGCTATATTTCTTATAAGCCCTTTGCTGAGTTTGAGATGAGCTTATTTGAGGGTTCTATTTGGCTTAAAGATCAAACAAAAAATGGAAGAACGCATGCTTTATCTTATAATCCGATTCCATTTTTAGCCGCTTTAGCCTCAGATACGATGGTATATAGTATAAATGGATTGAACTTGAATTATCAAGTGCCATTGAAAAAAATGATAATGATTTTATATGGCCAGTTGGCCATTGGTAATTTAGATTTCAATCAACCTGCTTTTCAAGTAGGGATTAGGCAGTTTTATGGAGAGATAAAAAAGTTTTTAATCAAAACACAACTAGAATACAATTATGTTTCAAAAGAAATGTATCAGAGTAAAAATCGAAGCTTAAGTTATAGCCATTATAATTTGCCTATTGCACATGTCAATGCAAATGCCTTTAATGAGTTTATTTTAAGAACAAATGTAGAGTATAAGAGCTTTTATTTTGATTACAAGGGAATTGTTTATTTATTAAAAGATAAACAGGACGGTGCATTACTTCAAATAGATTTAAATAACCCATCATATAATGGAACAATCCTTCACAATTGGTTTGAATTGGGCTATTTGATTAATAGGCAATCGCAAATGAAAGTTTTTTCAAGGTTTGGAATAAGAACCCAAAGCGGAGATATAAATAGAGAAAACATGATTTTTTCTTTTGGGTTAAAAACAGGATTTATAAATCAGTACAATGATTATTAGAGTATTTGTTTTTTGTTTTATTAGTTTTTTTGGTTTTTCACAATTCAAAACAGGCTATCAAACATCCTTTTTATTAGAGGATGGGCCTAGTAGTACAATATCAGAAATTACCTCACATACTTCTTTAAAGCCTTTCGATTATTATCAATTTATAGAACCTAGTCGTTTAGTAATAAAGGAATCAATTGGAAAAGAAAAAATACCAGAATCTAATAATTTAGGATTAAACCTAACCCCAATAATGGATATGGGTGGACAATACATAGAAGGGTTTTATGGCTATCGTCTTGGGGCAGGATTAATGGCAGAGTCCTATTTTAAAAACAAATTTTATGGAAGGGTAATGCTTTGTCCAACGCTTACTTCAGGTTTTAGTCCCCTAGAATATTTTGACCCCAATAGTTTATCAGGTAAAAATAGGATGGTGTATACTACTCGGGCAAGATTGTGTTACAAGCCAAACGAGGTGTTTTCTTTTCATGCAGGCTTAGACAACAACTTTATTGGAGAAGGAAGTCGGTCTTTGTTTTTAAGTGATTATGGAAGGCCCTCTCCTTTTGCTCAAATGCGAGCAAAATTTTGGAGGATTCAATACATGGTTCAATATAATTTTTTGAGGGAACGAGAACAAGATAATTGGAAGTCTAAATATATGGCAAGCCATCACATTAGTTGGAACATTACAAAGTGGCTCAACCTAGGAGTTTTTGAATCGGTTGTTTTTAAACCAAAGGATACACTTTTAAATAGAGGCTTTGATGTAGAATATTTAAACCCGATGGTGTTTTTTAGGCCACAAGAATACTCTTTGGGTTCATCAGATAACGTTCTTTTAGGACTTAGTTTGTCAGCAAAGATTAAAAACCACACCATTTATTCGCAGCTAATTTTGGATGAATTTTTGCTTTCTGAAATAAAAAACCAAACCGGTTGGTGGGCAAATAAGTATGGCGCACAATTGGGGGTAAAAGGAAGGATTGAAATTAAAAAACAAAACTTCTTTTACAGAGCTGAAGCAAACCTAGTAAGGCCATATACCTATTCTCATCTAGATAATAGTCAAAATTATGGCCATCAAAACTCGGTGTTAGCGCATCCGCTTCACTCTAATTTTTATGAGTTACTTACAGAATTAAAATGGGAAAATAAAAGATGGCTTGCAAAAGCATTTGCTATGTATATGGTTAAGGGAGGGAATCAAAATGGGATAAATTATGGTGGAAATGTTTATGATTCTTACGTTAACAGACCCGATGATTATGGAAACTATATAGGACAGGGAAAGCCAATAAACACCATGATGTTATGGTTTCAAGCAGGATATAAGTTGTTTCCTAAATGGAGAACGAATGTTTATGTTGACCTTCAGATTAGAAAACAAGAAAACATTCCTAACAATATTATTTTAATGACTACGATTGGAATTAGATCTTGGCTATGGAACGACTATAGGAATTATTAGTTTAAAATAGATTCGTAAACCGCTTGATATTTTTTGATTCCGCTATCTAAAGAATAATAGTTTTTTGAAGTTTCTATTATTTTGTCTCTATTGAAGGTTGGTTTAGATAAAACAAGATCAGCTATTTTGTTATATTCTTTATTTTCAAAGCTTTTAACGAGAAGATTAGGTAAACAAAGATTCATTATTTCGTCAACATCTCCAACCCCTTTATTGCATATTACAGGAACGCCAAGACTCATTATTTCTCCCATTTTTGTGGGAGAAGAGGCTTTTTTAGAAAAAACGGGAAGAATGAAAAAGATTGAAAAATGACTAAGGCTTATGTATGAAGGCATTAATTCTCTAGGTGAAGGCTGAATTAATATACTATTTGTGTCGATTCCCTTTTCTTTCGCTTTTACATAAATGTTGTTAGGGTTGTCTTTGGTTATAAACAAAAATTTAGCATTTGATTTCTTTTTTTGTAAGACGATAAAAAAATCCAGCATTTCATCCAGCATATACCATGTTCCTACAGAACCTACATAAGAAAGAACAAAATCATCATCTTTAACATCAAGTTTTTTTGATAATTTTTTTATGTTATTTGGGTCAAATAATTTTTCATCTGTACAGCAGGGAATAACACTTATAGGAGAGAGCTTTTTAAGCTTCCAAGATTCCATTTCTTTCTTGCCGGAAGAGGTTAAAGAGATTATGTGGTTTGATTCTTGGCAAAAAGCCCTTTCTTTCTTTTTAAAAAAGTTATAAACTCTTTTAAAAAGAAAATGATTTTTGTTCCAAAGGCCACCGTCAACTCTTTCATCTGCATAAAAACCTCTCATGTCAAATATAAAAGGGATATTCTTTTTTCGTTTTATTTTTAATGCGACTAATGAAGTTATGTAGCTTCTACAGTGTATTAATGCGACTCCTTCTTTTATTAATAGGTTTACCGTTTTTTGTAATTTAAAAACGTCCCATAATGTCGAAATTATAGGTGGAAATTTGGTGTATTTTAATGCAATCCAATCAATTTCATTAGCAAGAAGTATGGTTTTAATTTTTGCTTCGTTTTCTAAATAGTTTTTGTTTTTCTCGAAGCTTATAATCGTAATGCTATATTTTTGGGTTTCATTTACCCCAATGATATAGGGAATTACCTGAGATTGACCTAAAGGATCTGTTAATCCGTCATAAGACAAAAAGAGAGTTTTTTTTCTTTCTTTTTTCATTTCTTCAAAAATACAATCTTTTAACCTAAGAGACTTTAGATTTATCAATATATTTGCAAATACTTTTTCAAAAAAAAAGATGAAAAAAATAGCTGTTTTATGTCCTTATCCAGTAGGTGTTGCTGCTGGACAAAGATTAAAGTATGAACAGTATTTTGAAGATTGGAAAAAAAATGGTTACGAAATAACAACCTATCCCTTTATGAGTGATAAACTATGGGATGTTGCTTATTTAAAAGGGCATTTATTTACTAAAGTTATTGAAACAATAAAAGGTTACTTTAAAAGATTAGGAGTTTTGTTCTATTTAAGAAAGTACGACATTGTTTATACTCATCAATGGACTACCCCATATGGAACAAGTTTGTATGATTTTTTAGTTAGAAAAAACTCAAAAAAATTAATTTTTGATTTAGAAGACTTTGTTTTAGTTCAAAATAATGGAGTTATATCTACGTCAAAGTTTGTTCGGTTTTTTAGATTCCATTCCAGAACCATCTATTTGATAAAAAACTCAAATCATGTAATTACAAGCTCTCCAACATTAAATGATTATTGTAAAAAATTAAACATATTTTCTTCTTCAACATTTATTTCTTCTTCAATTAATACCGAAAGATTTATTCCATTAAATAGCTATAAAAATGATCATAAAATAGTAATTGGATGGACAGGAACATTTAGTTCAATTCCTTTTTTAGAATCAATTTCGGATGTTTTTTTATCATTAAGAAAAGAGAGAGAATTTAAGTTGCGAGTCATTTCAAATTGTGACTTTAAAATAGATGGGATTGATCTTGATGTTATCACTTGGACAAAAGAAAAAGAAGTAAAAGATTTACAGGAAATAGATATAGGTGTATACCCTTTAGAAAACAGCGAATGGGTGTTGGGTAAAAGTGGTCTAAAAGCATTACAATACATGTCTTTTGGAATCCCAACTGTCGCAACATCAGTAGGAACCTCAAAAATTATTATTAATAATGAGGTTAATGGTTTTTTGGTTAACTCAAAAAAAGAATGGGTTGCTGCTTTAAAAAGACTAATCGATGACAGCTCGTTGAGAAAAAAAATCGGAAATGCAGCAAGAAATACTATTTTAGAGAAATATTCAACAAATGTAATTAAAGAAAAATATTTAAATATTTTAAATAATCAGATAAAGTAATGAAGCGAAAAAAAGTATATATAGCAGGTTGTGGCGGAATGTTAGGAGAGGCATTTCATAAAATTTTTTCTAAAGAATATGAGTTAAAATGTACTGATATTGATGTGAATGAATCATGGCTTTCTTATTTGGATTTTAGAGATTTAAATGCCTATAGAAAAGATGTAAAAGATTTTGCTCCTGATTACTTATTTCATTTAGGAGCATTTACAGATTTAGAATATTGTGAAAATAATATAGATCAAACTTATATAACCAACACCTTGTCTGTTGAAAACGCTACATTAATTAGCAATGAAATGAATATACCATTGTTGTATATTAGTACTGCTGGTATTTTTGATGGAAGCAAAGATTCTTTTGATGATTGGGATTTACCATCACCAATGTGTCATTACGCGAGAAGTAAGTATGCTGGTGAATTGTATGTTGAGAAAAATTCCTCAAGGCATTTAATTTGTAGAGCCGGTTGGATGATGGGAGGAGGGCCAAATAAAGATAAAAAGTTTGTTAGTAAAATAATGAAACAAATAAAGGAAGGAAAAAAAGATCTTCATGTTGTTGATGATAAATTAGGCACCCCAACTTACACACATGATTTTGCTAGAAATGTTAAAAAGTTATTAGAATTAGAGCTTTGGGGGCTATATAATATGGTTTGTGAAGGAATGACAGGAAGATATGATGTGGCTAAAGAATTAATTAAAATTTTAAACCTTGAAAATGAAGTAACCCTCAATCCAGTTAATTCTGATTTTTGGGAAAAAGAATACTTTGCTCCAAGGCCAAGTTCTGAAAGGTTAATAACATTTAAGTTAAATGCAAGGGGAGTTAATGAAATGAGAGATTGGAAAATTTGTTTGCAAGAGTATATTAATGATTATTATAATGATTATTTAGATTAAGATTTTAATTCATCCATTTGTCATACCACATTTGAAACATTAATAAAAACCACATTTTATAATCATATTCTTTTTTACCATTGTAAAAGTTATTTTTTAATTGCTTGATTGCATCCCAATTAAAAATTCCTTGATTTTTTATTTTAGACTCGCTTATAAATTCTTCAACCAGTTCTTTTAAATCGCTATGCATCCATTCTGCTATTGGAATAGCAAACCCCATTTTCGGTCGGTTCATTAATTCTTTTGGCAAGTATTGATGTGTTATTTCTCGGAGGATATGTTTTTTAATTCCATTATGGTATTTATAAGAATCTGGTAATTGCGCAGCATATTCAATTAATCGATGATCTAGAAGCGGCTCTCTTCCTTCCAAACTCACCGTCATTGTTGCTCGGTCAACTTTTTGTAAAATATCATCGACAAGATAAGTTTGGTAGTCAATGGCCATCATAAAAGAAAGTGGTGTATAATAGTTTTGTTTTAGTTCTTTGGATAGGTATGCGGTGTCTAATTCTTTAGGGTTAAAATTTAAAATAGAATTCAAGTCTTTTTCCGTAAATTGCTCGCTAAGACTTTTCATTATTCTTTCGGGAGAAGGGTCTTGCAGTAAAGACTTTAATTTTTCATATCGATTGTGAAAGTTGTATTTTTTTCTAAAATAAGGAACTTTGTCTGCAGGAATTTGGTTCATAATTCCCGCCATTGAATTTCTTGCAAACCCTGGAAGAGCGTTTAATTTTTTACCATATCTTATTAAATAATCATATCGATTATATCCAGCAAAAACCTCATCTCCTGCATCTGCACTAAGAGCAACAGTAACTTCTTTTCTGGCCATTTTGCTAACTAGAGTTGTGGGAACAGCGCTGCTATCAGCAAAAGGTTCATCATAATAATAGGGCAAAGATGGGATTAATTCAATTGCTTCTTTTTGAGAACAAGCGATTTCAGTATGATTTGTTCCTAAACGATCTGCCACTTCTTTAGCGTAAGGAGCTTCGTTTAATCCAATATCCGGAACTGAAATGGTAAATGTTTTAAGTTTTTGTGTTCTGTTTTTTTGGAGTAGGGTTGTAACACAAGAGCTATCGTATCCTCCACTTAAAAAAACCCCAACAGGCACGTCTGAAACCATTCGATATTCGCATGCAGATTGAAGAATTTTTTCGGTTTCTTGTTTTGCCTCTTCAAAAGAGATGTCTAGTTTTGGTTTATTATAAGAGTCATAAACGCTCCAATATTTATTTTGATTTGAAGGATGAAGATTGGGTTTTTCTTTTATGGATTGTAGATCAAAAGAAAGAGAATGCCCCGGTTTAAGCTTGTAACAATTTTCAAAAATACAATGTGGGCTAGGAACATTTCCGTATTGCATGTAAGCAGCAACACTAGAAAGGTTTATTTTTTTTTTAAATTTAGGGTGTTCATGAAAGGACTTTAATTCAGAAGAAAATAAAAATATTTCCCCATCAAAATAATAAAAGAATGGCTTAACTCCAGCCCTATCTCTCACACAAAAAAACTTTTCTGATTCTTTGTTATAAATAACAAAAGCAAACATGCCAATAAATCTTTTAAGACAACTCTCCCCCCATTCTATATATGCATGAAGAACCACCTCGGTGTCAGAGTTTCCTTTAAAAATGTGTCCAAGTGTAATTAATTCTTTTTTAATGGAAGAAAAATTATAAACCTCTCCATTAAAACAGATCCAATAATTTTCATAAAGCATTGGTTGACTCCCATTTTCTGATAAATCTATAATGGAAAGCCGAGTGTGCCCTAGCCCAACAATATGAGATGCGGATTGAATTAACTTTGTTCCAAAAGCATCAGGCCCTCGATGATGCAACGTTTTAGTCATGCAAATTAAATCTTCTTTTGAAGAAGAACTTTTTAAATCAAAAAAACCGGTTATTCCACACATATTCTAGGGTTCAGAAGTTTGTTTTGTATTAATGGATAAAAGTAAAAACAAAAAGGGTAATAATGGCGCTCTAATTCGAACTAATAAACCAAAAAGAATAGAAGAAAACCCAGCCATAAAACCAATGAAAATAGCGAAAATGAACCCAAAGATTAAAAATTCATTCTTTCTAATAGTATTTATTTTTTTTAAAACAGAGCCTTTAAATAAAAAAAACAGAGTATATAAAATAAGAAGACAACTTTCTAATCCATTTAATATTAAAGTGATAGATAAAGATTCAGAAATAAAAGGCCTGTAAAAAGCAGTTAAAGTTGCATTTGGAAATGTTTTAAGTACCCCAGTAAAAGAATAATCAGAGGTGTTTATTTCATATCTTTTCCCGGAGTATAATTCATTATTAGTAAAGTCTTGTTGAAGAACAGCTGCCTCTTTAAGCATGTCGGCAGCATACCCAGATCTAAGAAAGAAGAATAAACCTAAAACAATTATTAAAAATGAAGAAAACCGTAAAAACAATTTAACTAACAAATTGTCTTTAAATCGTTTTATTAAGATTGTTCCATATGAAATAGATAATCCTCCAATAAGACATGCAATTAAGAAGGGCCTTACGTTATAAATTATATAAATATAAAGGCACAAAAAAACACAAATAGAAATAGATAGTTTTTTGTTTTTTGAAAAAAGATTAAAAAAGATAGAAATAATAAAAAAAGAGCTTAAAAGCATAAAACTGTCTTTTGATAAGCCAGTACACCAAAAATTTAAAGAAGGAAAGAATAAGAAGGCAAAGGCAAGTTTTCTAGAAGAAACCAAATTATAGTTTTTAATATTGTTGAAAACTCCCCATGTAGCATTGGCGACAAGAAATGATACAATAAATGTTGCCGCTAAATAACTTTTAAATGTAATTAAAGATAAAAAAAAGGATATTTTACAAATAAACCATGCGCTAGGCTCTCTATAGATCCATCCAGGCGGATATCCCGTTTTATTGTTAAAATGATCAAACATCATTTTAAGGTTTGGTTCAGAAAATAGTTCAGAAATAAGAGTTCCAGGGCTTTCTAGTAGTAAATTGTTTAAGCAGTTTGCTCCATCCCAATACGCAGTTGTATCTCCTCCACCGTAGTAAAAGATATAAATTAAAGCAAAAACAAGGCTAAAGAACAATTTGTAAATAACGTTCCAGGTATAATAAGGTCTAATTTTTTCATCTATTTTCTGAGCTCGATTGTTTGAAATTAATAGAATTATAATTACCCAAACAAAGGCAGAAAGAAGGTCTGTAGCAGAAAAAAAATTAGAAGTCTCCAAAATTGAATAAATGGTTCAAATCAAAAGTAATAAATGGATTCGAATTGTTAGGCATTATGGTATTTTTCCTTTTTGATAATCGAAAATGCCCTATAAAGTTGTTCCAAAAAAAATAAGCGTATCATTTGATGCGAAAAAGTCATGGAAGAAAGTCTAATCTTTTTATTTGCTCTTTGATAGACATTTTCAGAGAATCCATAAGCCCCCCCAATTATAAATACAACTTTTCGCGTTGAGTTAATGATTTTTTTTTCAATAAAAACGGAAAATTCCATCGAACTTAAGACATCTCCTTTTTCATCTAAAAGAACAATAAAGTCAGAAGGACTAATGTTTTTTAAAATTAACAAACCTTCTTTTTTTTTAATTTCTGAAATAGGGAGGTTTTTTTTGTTTTTTAAATCAGGGATTGTTTTTTTTTCAAATTTACAATAATGAAGAAGCCTTTTTAAAAAAACCCCTTCCCCTTCTGTAAGGTAATTTTCAGAATTTTTTCCAACACAAAGTAGTTGTATATTCATAAACAAAAGTGAGATTGAATTTTATTTGCCAAAACATTACTTAGCTTGTAATAACTTTCTTTTGTCCATCCAGCAATATGTGGAGTGAAAATTATTTTTTTAGAATCAAAAAGGCGTTTATGTATATTAACAGGAAGAGACTCTAAAAACGGAGAAAAAGAAGAAGGCTCAAACTCTAAAACATCTAAACCCGCCCCTTTAATTTGTCTTTTTTCAATGGCTTCTAATAATGATTTAGTATCAACAATTTCCCCTCTAGCAATATTTAAAAGGTAAATGGGATTTTTTAATTGAGAAAAAAAAGCATCATTAACCCAATAGTTAGTTTCCTTATTTAAGGGCACATGAAAACTTATAATATCTGCTTTTTTATACAATTCTAAAAGTGTTGTTTCTTTAACTAAATCATCTGAAAAATCAGATTTGTATTTGTCATAAGCAAGAATATTCACCTCAAAACCCCTTAATTTTTTAGCAAAAGCCCTTCCATTATTTCCATATCCAATTATTCCTATTGTTTTTCCATCAAGTTCTTCTCCTCTGTTCCCTTCTCTATCCCATTTTTTAGAACGAATTTCTTTATCCGATTTAGAAATGTTGTTTAATAGATTCAAAAGCAACCCAAGCGCATGTTCTCCAACAGCGTTTCTGTTTCCTTCCGGTGAATTAAAAACAGCAATATTTCTTTCCTTACAATAAGGAAGATCGATGTTTTCCATCCCAGAACCAGATCGCGCAATAAATTTTAATGCTGTTGCATCTTTAAGGAGATCTTTGTCAACTCGAAACCTCGAACGAAGAACTACTCCAAATGCATTATGAAGTAGTTTAACACACTCCTTTTTATCTAACGAAGTTGCATCAATACATTTGAACCCAAAGCCCGTCAATCGGTCACTTAGAATAGAATGAACAGTATCCAAAAAAACGACGTTTCTCATTATTGATGCCCTATAAATTATACATCATCATGCCAATTGTGAAATAAATAAAGAGCCCAACAACGTCATTTAATGTGGTGATAAATGGACCAGTGGCAAGAGCTGGGTCTATTTTGTATTTGTTAAGTAGTAATGGAATCAATGTTCCAAAGATAGCCGCAACCATAATTACAGCAAAAAGAGAAAAACTAACCACAAGGCCTAATTTTGCATTTCCAAAAGCAACAGCAATCGCATAGATTAAAAAAGAAAGAAATAATCCATTGATAACCGCAACAAGGCTTTCTCGAGCTATTTTTGTTAAAATAGAACCAAGGGGTTTGGAATCTTTAGCTAAGGATTGCACCACAATAGCTGAAGATTGAACGCCAATATTTCCTCCCATTGCCATGATAAGTGGAATATAAAAAGCTAGTTCTGGAACACGGGTAATCCCTCCTTCAAACCCTGAAATAACCTGAGCACCAAAAACACCACCAATCATTCCAATTAACAACCAAGGCAATCGTGCCTTTGATATTCGCCATACACTTGAATAGGAATCAACTTTTTCAGAAAGACCCGATGCCATTTGATAATCTTTATCCGCTTCTTCTTTTATAAATTCTACTACATCATCAAAAGTGATTCTTCCAATAAGTTTGTTTTGTAAGTCTAAAACGGGAATGGTTACCAAATCATATTTTTCCATTGTTTTAGCCACAGTTTCTAAGCTTTCATTAGATTTTACGGAAATAATATTAGTGCTTTGGTATAAGTCAGAAATTTTTGTTTTTGCCCCGGCAAATAAAAGTCTTTTTAGAGATAATACCCCCACTAATCGGTCATCATCATCCACCACATAAATGTGATATACTTTTTCGACATTTTCGGCTTGTTTTCTTAATTGAACAACCGCTCTGTTAACTGGCCAATTCATGTTAGCCTTGATTAATTCTTTTTGCATTACCCCCCCCGCAGAATCTTCGTCATATTTAAGTAAATCGACAACTTCTGCAGCCTCTTCGTCATCCATTTTTGAGATAACGTCTTCTTGTTGTTCATCGGGCAAGTCTCCTAATAAATCAGCGGCATCATCGGACTCTAGGTTCTCTAGTTGTTCGGCAATTTCTTTATTACTTAAAGAGGAAAGAAATCGGTCTCTAACCGATTCTTCGACTTCCATAAGTATATCTCCTTGTGTTTCCTCATCTACAAGGCTATAGATGTATTTTGCCTCTTGATTATCGAGGTAATCCATTATTTCAGCAATGTCTGCATAATGAAGCGAAAGAACATTTTCTTTAATCCATGAAAGATCTTTTTGCTCAATTTTTTGATGCAAAATTTCTAAAAAGCCTTTTGTTATATTAAAGTTCATTAAAAAAGAATCTGTTAATCAAAGTTGAAGATAATACTATTGAATAAAGGAACAAAAAATGAAATGCTTTATTTTAAATAAATTATATTGAACTTCTTTTTTTAATAGGTGTATATTTTGGCATGTCAATTGATAATTAAATAAAAAAAATAGAAACCCATGAAAAAATCCATTCCTATTTGCCTTGTTTTTTGCTTCATAGCAATAAAAAGTTTTTGCCAAGATCCATCTAAAGTCGATTACGATGCATTTGAAAAATTGGTCAAAGAAGTAAAAAGCCATCGTCAAAATCGCCTTATCACATTAGATAAATTTTTAAAAATGAGCAAAATGGATGAGGTGATAATATTAGACACACGTTCTAAAGAAATGTATGATGCGAAGCATTTAAAAGGAGCAAGGCATTTAAACTTTTCTGATTTTACGCAGAAAAACTTAGCAGAGATACTTCCTTCCAAAAAAACAAGAGTCTTGATTTATTGCAACAATAATTTTGAAAATGACCAAGTATATTTTGCAACAAAAGTCAGCGGTCCCTTGGTCAAAGATCTCACCACTTTTTCAGAAAATAAAAGTTTGGGTATCACGATGGCTTTAAATATTCCGACATATATTAATCTTTATGGATATGGATATACGAATGTTTATGAACTCTCAGAATTAGTTTCTGTAAACGACAACAGAATACAATTTGAAGGAACCTCAGTTAAACCCTAGAATGAATCGCAAGAACGATAAATTAATAGTTATTTTCTTTTCTTCTTTTTCTTTCAGCTTGTATTAGTAAAAGCTCTCTATTAGATTGTCCAACAACAGAAGAGTTTTCTTGTGCCCTTCTTATTAAATAAGGAATTAAATTATTTATGGGGCCAAAAGGAACTATTTTCGCAACATTATATCCTTTTTCAGCAAGGTTAAAGGTGATTTGATCGCTCATTCCATAAAGTTGCCCAAACCAGATTCGTTTATCCGTGTTTTCCAGTTTATAAATTTTCATTAGTTCCAAAACTTTTAATGTCGATTTTTCATTGTGAGTAGCGATGAAAAAATTCACCTTGTTGAGGTTATCAAACAAAAAATCAATGGCTAAATCATAATTATTGTCGGTTTCTTTTTTGTTTTTACATATTGGAGATTGAGCTTTGCTTTTTTTTGCAATAAGCCTCTCTTTTTCCATGTATGCTCCCCTAACTAATTTGATTCCTAAAAGGGTTTTTTCTTTTTTCTTTTTTATAATATTTTTAAGGTAAAGAAGTCTATCATAACGATACATTTGAACGGTGTTATATACAAACACATCCTTGTTGTTATATTTTTCCATCATTTTAAGAGCAAGTTGGTCAATAGCTCCTTGCACCTCTTTTTCTTCTGCATCAATTAAAACACGAATGTTTTGTTTTACCGATTCGTTACACACTCGATCAAATCGATCTATAATTTCATCCCACTCCATTAATTCTTTTGGGGTTAATATGAGATTATCGCTCTTTTTTTTGAATAAGCCATATCTGCCAAGGCAAGTTGGTTTAAAAACAGAAAAAGGGATTGCCTTTTTGTTTTTTATGGCATTAATTAAGAGGAGTTTTTTTTTAACCGAATCTTCGAAATGCTTTTCTGTTTGGTGCGCTTCTACCGAAAAATCAAGAATAGAATGTACATTGTAGCTTTTCATTTCTTCAATTTTTTTCCAACAAGACTTGAGCGTGGTGCCCCCGCAAAAATGATCAAATAAACTAATTTTTATAAGCGGGTTAAATGGCGATCTAAACCGAGAAAAAAAGAGAGCAATAGAAGAAAGCACTTTAACTAAAAAACGGTATCTGAGAATTGAAAAAAGCAGATAGGCCCTTAAAAGCTGTCGGTTGTTTTTTAAAAGAAAAGCTGTTTTGGTATTTTCAAATAGATTTTTCAAAAAAAAAGAGTGTTTTTTATGAAGTTAGTATTTTTTCATTTAATATTTATTTGAAAAGCGCCGTCTTTTAATAGGTGGCCTTTTCCATCGTTAATCCAAGGCATGTTAATATAGGTGGTGTTTTTCTTTTTCTTTTCTGGTGTTTTTAATACTTTATAATTTTTATTATTCACCTTAACTAGAATATTGCTTTTTTCTTTATAAATAGAGACATGATTTTCTTTGTCTTTTAGGGTGTATTTTTTTTTATTAATGTTTTTATAAAATATTTTCCCTGGATGAATTCTTACATATCCATTCATTAGGCGCTTTGCTTTTTCTAACTCTTTATTTTCCCCTTCATAAAAACAATATATTTTATCTTCTAATTTGACAGATAAGACAAAGCTTGAATGATTATAAAAACACAGTTCTTTAACGGTTATATTTTGATATCTAGTATAGGATGTATAGCTTAATGTGCCCAAGTAAAGAATGATAACTAGCAAAGGATATTTTTTTTTGCTCTTAACTAAAAAAAGAAAGCAACAAAGTAAAAATAAACTAACAGAAAAAGATAAAAAATAACCAGTGGCTACTGATCCTGGAAGATCCTCTATCCATAAAATATACTTTAGTAGAATAAAAAGAATAAAGCTTGCTAAAAAGCCTATTGCCTTGCTAAAAACCGAAAACCACTTAACACTCGTTAATGTAATTAATAGAATTAATAAAACAGAAGACACGCACATAATTCCAAGGTTGGTTATTAAAAAATAATTAGGAAATGAGTGGAAATAATAAAGGGTTAAAGGAAGGGTAATTAATTGGGCAGATACGCCAATCATAGATCCTTTCCAGATCCAATCTAAAAATAGGTTTTTAAAATAAAAGATAGACACAAAGGGTTTGTAAAAAATAAAGATACCAAGCATTGCTAAATAGGATAGTTGAAAACCAATATCATAGATGGAAAGAGGGTTTATTAAAAGCAAAATAAAAGCAGAAAAAAATAAGGAATTTATTGGATTGTATGAGTTTGAAGTAGATTTTGCTATTCCTAGAACGGTAAACATAAAAACAGCACGACTAACACTGGGTGAAAAGCCTGTTATTAGTGCATACAACCAGAGCAAGATAAGAATGATAAATAGCGCATTTTTTTTGGAAATAAATTTTGAAAAAAACGAAAAAATAAAAACAAAAAGAGTGTAAATGATGCCAACATGAAGCCCAGAAACGGCTAATAAGTGCATTGCTCCTGTGTTTCCAAAGCTCCTCTTAGTTTCTGTTTTTAAATTAGATTTATCTCCTAGTAATATAGCAGTTGACACCCCTAAATATTTGTTTTTAATATATTTTGATAGTTGTAATTCACATGATTTTTTAATTTGTTCAATTAATGAGTTTATTCTCCCCCCCTTTTTTTTCTTTATCCACAAAAAATCTTCAGAAGAAACAAAACTAATAGCATTTATCCCTTTAGATTTCCAGAATAAAGTTGAATTAAATTCCCCAGGATTATTTTTATTTTTTATTTTTTTAATAGAAGACTTAACAAGTAAAAGATCTCCAGGGTATATATTTGAGTTGTATGTTTTTATGTAAAGAACACTTTTTTTGTTTTTTAAACCAATATCCCCCCGGACCTCTTGTTTTATTTTTACAATTGCTTTTTTCCAGTCGTTTTTATTGTTTACTTCCATTATTTCTGCAATAAAAACAGATTCTTTTTTTTCATGATTTACCCCTTCTTTAAACAAGGTTTTAACACTTTTTTGTCTTAAAATCCCAAGAGAAACGATACTAATTAGAATGAAAATTAAGCTCATTTTTTTTACTTTAAAAAAAAGCAAAAGAGAGCATAAAAAAATAGCAATTAAAACGAAGAAATAATGATTAAAGTTCAATATCAAAGTTGATTCTGATATCAAAATCCCGATTATAAAAAAGGTGGTTAAATATAAAAAAGGAGTTTTGTAAAAATAGACCTTCAAAAAAGATTAAAATAAGTTTCTATAGATAGTAAATATAACGATTGCTAAAAAAATAATAAAAGCACCTTTTTTTTCCAAAAAAGAAGAAGGATTCTTCACTCGAAGATCAAAAATCTTAAAAAGTGAAAAGATTAAAAGAGATGGAATAGCAATAAAAGCAAGTGGATTGTGCTTAAATGCGGTAGAAAAATTCATAGAAACCATTTCTTTTGCACATCTAGAGCTACCACAACCTGGACAATCCAGTCCTGTGACATAATGTATAGGGCATTTGGGATAAATAGGTGAATTTAGAGGGCTAAAAGCACCTAAAAAAAACAGCCAAGTGGAAAGAAAAAAAAATAATCCGTAGTATTTTAATTGTTTGGAAAACATTAATATTCTAGAGGGCCGTTCCAACTCCTACAGCCAACATGAATATAACATAGATAACCATTATTATTGTTGAAGATAGCGCACCAGCGATTGCCCAGTTCTTGGCTTTGTTTGCATAATCTTTTGCATCTTCTTGACGACCTTCGGCATAGGCGCTGTCAACTTTAGTGGAGTATACAATAGCAACGATACCTAGAGGCATACAACATAAAACAGTACAAAGCACTGCCCAAACCAAATTGTTTTCAGGTTTAGGAGGCTGATTAGTTATATTTTGGCTTCGATACTCAAAAGATTGCTCCGTTTGTGTGCCATCTTGCATTTGTACTGACGTTCCACATTTAGCGCAAAAAAGAGATTCTTCACTGTTTTTATTTCCACATTTCGTACAAAAGTTCATAGCGGTTGATTATTATTGATTTATAGCTAAGATATAGTTTTTTTTTTTTAACTCAAGAATAACTATGGGTTAATAAATTGTTTTTACCTTTCAAAAGAAGCAATGAATAAGTTTTAGGTCTTAACATTATTTATGTAATATAGGGATATCAACTTTCGTTATTAATTAATGTTTAAAACAAGATGCATTTTATGACAAAGTACATTTTAGGATCATTTTTACTGCTAAGTCTGTCAATTTTTGGACAATCCAGCATTGCTAAATCAAAAAGGAAAACCTTGGTTTTTATTGGTGGTTTTGGGCATACGAAAATGGGATTAAAAAGGACATTTAAAGATTTTCAAAAAAGATATCCAAAGCAACTTAAAGAATATGAAGTTCTTTATTTCACACACAATACGAGTTTAAATAAAATAAAAAGAAAGTTGAACCGTAAAAAGTTAAAAAACATAACCATTGCTGGATATAGCATGGGGGCCAATCTCGCCCTTAGGTTATCTTTTGAATTAGCAAGTAGCCAAATTCAAAAAGTAGCATTTGTTGACCCCTGGTTTACATGTTCCAATTGGGCCGATAAAGAAGAAAAGGCAAATTCCGAATTTAAAAACAATATTGAAGCCCTTCCTTACCAAAGCCTATTGCTTTATGGATCAGACTTTGTTTTAAAAAACAACAAAGGATTGTCTAAAATTGCTGGACCATTTGGCACAAAACAATGCAAGGATTGCTATGTTTATTTACGTAAAAAGTGGATAAAAAATGGCAAAGTATATATAAGTGGTTCGGGGCATAAATATTTCCCGGAATTGTACATAAAACAATTTTTAAATCATAAAGTATAAAAAGCGCTTTAGTTTTTAAAAAATCGATTCATTAGTTTTTGATCCTTTGTTTTAAAAGCATGTAAAGGCTCAGAAAGACTTTGTAAGTATTTCTTTACGGGATAACTAAAAATTATTGTTGCTATTTTTTGAATCCATGGGATGCTATTTTTAGTCATTAAAAAATAGTCATCTAAAGTGTGTGTTCTATAGGATAATAGTTCTTCAAGTTCATCGCTATCAACCATGTATCCACAATGAAAGTTTTTTTCTGCAAAAGTTTTCGGGGGAAAGTTTAGCTTTCCAAGGCCATATAAATCAAAACTTTTTTCTAATAATTCTCTATAGGTTAACCGGCATTTCTCCCCTCCACCTAAATTAAAAAATTTGCCAATTAAGGAGTTTTTTTTCTCTATAGCATTCACAAAAACTCTTGCCGTATCCGAAGGGGTTACTATTTCCATCGGAGTGTCTAGAGGCATATGAAACATTAATTTTGAAAGCTTGTGGTTCTTAACCCCCATAATAGCTGAAAGCCTAAATATAGACCAATTTAAACCGCTGTTTTGAATGTGTTTTTCCGCTTCTATTTTTGTAAGGCCGTATTCATCTCCTTCACTAGCAATTAATGGGTCATTAACTTTAATGTTTGGATTAGAAAGTCTATCTCCATATACAGAAACAGAAGAACTATACATAAAAAAAGCATTTTTGTTTAATTCTTTTATTCTTGACAACAAGTATTTTGTCCCAAGCGAATTAACACGACGTGCCATTTCTGGTTTTTCATCTGCAAGTGGAGGGATAATAGCTGCTAGATGAATAACAACATCAATGGGTTCTGTTATTTTTTGTAAGTCTTCTTCTTTTTCAAGACTACCGTAATGAACAATAATTTTTCCTTTTATTTTGGAGTAAAACTTTTTGTTTTTTGCTCTTAGGGGGCTAAAAACAATAATGTTATATACCTCTTTTTCTAGAAGTTGTTTTAGAACTTCTTTACCAACAGTTCCGGTTGCACCGGTCAATAAAATGTTTTTTTTTGTTACCATATGAAAGGAATAACGGCTTTTCTATTATTGGGATAATCTTTAAAATAGGATTGATACCATTGATGATGATTAAGAGCCCTTGGCACTAAATTACAAAATGTCCATATAAAAAAACTAAGTGCGGGCACGCTCCATGCAATTATGGCAAAACCAGCCCACTCTACTATTTCTCCAAAATGATTTGGACAAGAAAGATAATTAAAGAGCCCTCCTTTAGGGATAAAATATCCCTGGTCTTTTTTTCTTAGTGCAATTAGTTTTTTATCTGCATGGCGATTAATAATCATCCCTAAACAAAACACGATTAATCCAACAATAACATTTATACTCAAAACTTCCTGTGAAGATTGGGAAACAAATCCTAGAAAATAACCATTTACAAGTCCGTTAACCCCATTAAAAAAAAGAGCGCTACAAACAATAACAAGGGGCATTTTTTTGTTTTTTGTTTTTAATCTGAATGGGAAAACAAAGGTTCGAAAGAAATAATGGTATGACCATAAAAAAACAAGTAGATACGAAACCTCTGTCTTGGCTTCAGGCCCAGTTAAGGCTAACAATGGCATCACGATAAACGCAGGCAACTCCATCCAAAACCACCCCCATTTATTGTCAATAACAGGTCCCCACTGATCGCTTGAGTGCCGACCATATGGGGCTTTTATTTTTAAAAAAACAAGAATAAAGAAAACAAGAATCCCTATTCCCGCCCAAACCCAAACCAAAGTATAAAAATCAGCCATTTATTAGAAAAAAGACATTAATATTTAACTAATCTATTAATTATTTTTTGTTTTTAAATTTAAAAGAATAACAAATGCACGTTTGAAAGCAATGGTTATATAGTTGAGAGTCTAGGCCAATAGGATGCAATCCAAAACTATAGTTTAATTGAAGGGATAAAGCACTTATAAAGTGAAATTCTACACCAGCTTTAGCGCCAAAATCGAATGCTTTTAGACCAACAATTGAGGGGTCAGTCCAAGAGAAACACATTGGATCTTCTGGGTTAATATGATAATATATAAATCCGTTTATAGTACCCGCAAAATATCCTCCCGCATTAAAAGACAAGAAATTAAATGGATGGTAACTTACTCCGGCATTTAGTTCCAAATAGTTAAGATTCGACTTATGCTTGTATTCGGGATTAAACTTTGTTTGAAATCCTTTTTGTTGAAAATAAATACCAGATAAAAAACGAACTTTTTTTCTTCCCGTTTCAAAAAGCACCCCAGCAGACACTCCAGAATTAAAAAAAGCAAGATCTTCGATATTAACATCACGACCAGAAACAAAAGAATTAGAATATCCGATAAATGTGCTTATTTTTTGGCTTTCGACATTGGAGCCTAAAAAAAGAAAAAAAGAAAACAAAAGGTTTTTGTTAAGAATCATAGCAAGCCACTTGTGTCGTCTTGTTTTATGAGTTCGGCGTTGAAATATCTAGTGTCCGTTGAAACCTCTCTAATACACCATGATGGAACCACTACTTGTTCGGATTCGGAATTTAATTCTACTTCTGCTATTATAAGCCCCGACAAGTTCTCTGAAAAAACGTCAATCTCCCATTTTTTATTTTCAAAAACAATGGAGTATCTTTTTTTTTTGATTTTTTGAGAGATGTATTTATCAAATAATTCAAGCGCATCTTTTTGCGGAATTTCATATTCAAATTCATCTCTACTAATGCCTGTTGTTTTGCCTTTAACAGTAATAAAAGCATGGTTTTTTGTTGCTCTAATTCTAATAGTAAGTACCGGTGTGTTTTTTAGGTAGCCTTGCAGGATGTCTTCCCCACGAGTTAGGTTTAGTTTGGCAAATTCTTCTTCTTTCACAAGAAATTTCCGCTCTATCTCTTTCATTGTTATTAAACTATTTAAGCAAGATTGTTATGCTTCTTGTTTTTTGCTTATTAATGGATTTAAAAAAGAAAATAATTCTTCTTCATCCCATGGTTTTGGAATGAATGCAGCAATCATTTTGTCAGAAATTAATTGATCCACATCGCTAGAGTTTGCTTGGCCAGAGACCATTATTACGGGGGTTTCTTTCCAATTCTTTTTTATTCTTCTGGTAAGTTCTGACCCATTAAGTTTTGGCATTTGATAATCAACAATTACTGCTAAAATCTCAATATTTTCATCGATAATCTCTTGAATGTTTTGTAATGCATCTTCGGGATCTTCAAAACTTTCAACAAGTGTAGAGTTTTGGTTTATAATTTTTTCAATTTGAAACCCAAGCATTTGAAGTATCAAAGGCTCGTCATCTACACATATTATTGCATACTTGATGTCTTCCATATTTTATATATAAATAGAAAAAGAGAGTGAATCAAAGTTAATAAATTGTAGCTATTTAAATCGGTTTTATAAAAAAAAGAAATCAATTTTAATAATGTGTTAACTTTGGACAAACTTTTTCAAGTTGATTTATAAACTTTTTCCATACTTGTTTTTCCTTTTAGGAGTTTTTAGCTGTAAAAATCAAACGAATAAACCACTAAAACATCAGCAGGTAATTATTTGTGGCGCAGAGAATTCGATTAAGAAAAACAAGGAAAATGTTTTTGAAAAAAATGGATACTTTTTTGGATCGGCAAAGAATAAAACCACCGAAAAAGCACATTCAGGAAATTATTCATGCAAGGTAAATAAACAAAGCCCATTTGGATTATCTATTTCCTTTAACAAAATACCAAAAGGGGCGTATGTAGAAATTTCCGCTTGGAAATACGCAGAAAAGTTGAATTCTGGAGCTATTGTTGTTTCTTGCAAAACGGGAAAAAAACTTTACTTAAAAGAGCATTATCCATGTGTTCAAGAGGCGAATGGTTGGAAAAAAATAATTTTAAATGTGTTAATCCCTGAGGATATAGAGGAACTTAAAATTTATGCACATAATCATTTGGAAGAAGATGTCTTTTTTGATGACTTAAGAATTAAATATCATGAGAAAAAACCGAAGATATATGACCAAAAAAATGCATTAAACATTCAAATCTCAAAAGCAGATTATAAAAAAATTCAACAAAATCGAAAAAAAGCTCTAGAGCAAGGGGTTATTGATAAAAGTTTAAAAAACTATTTTGATGCAGAGATTTTGTATAAAGGCAAAAAAACACCAATAGAAATTCGTTTAAAAGGAGATTGGACAGATCATTTAGAGGGGCACAAGTGGTCCTACAGAATCAAAACAGCCAAAGGTCATGCATTTGAAGGAATGCGATCTTTTTCGATTCAAAGCCCTAATACAAGATCCTTTTTGAATGAATGGGTAATGCACCAATTTTTTAAAAAAGAAGATGTGCTAACTACTAGATATACATTTATGCCTGTGTATATTAACAATGTGGAGATGGGGGTTTATGCCGTCGAGGAGCACTTTGAAAAACAATTGCTTGAGTCCAAAGACAAGCGTGAAGGGCCGATTTTAAAGTTTGATGAGGAGGGGCTTTGGGAAATGGTTCTTAACTATGGAGATGATGGGTGGAATACGATTCCATACTATGAAGCGGCTTCAGTTTTGCCATTTAAAAAGAAAAAAACAATGAAGTCTTCAGTACTGAAAAAGCAATTTGTAATTGGTCAAAATTTACTTTTTCACTTTAAATCTAATAAACAAAACTTACACGAGGTTTTTGATGTGCCTAATATGTCTAAATATTATGCTCTTTTGGATTTATTTGGTGGATATCACGGAATGGCATGGCACAATCAACGGTTTTATTATAATCCGGTAACCTCTCTTTTAGAGCCAATTGGTTATGACTTTTCAATTCTAAATATCCCATCTACAAATAAACCACCATTGGTTTGTCTGGCAAATATGGAGCCAGAATTAGTGCCTCATTATTCGTTTTTAAATTTTAACTTGATTCAACAAAAGCCATTTTATAAATCCTATTTAAGAACATTAAGCCTTGTCACTTCAAAAGATTATCAAAACAGTTTTTACAAATCAATTCAGAAAGAATTAGAAAAATACACCTCCCTTATTTCTAAAGAATATTTTTCTTATTCATTTAATGTTTCTATGGCAAAAATGCATGCAGCTAAAATAAAGCAGAAGCTTAAAAAGCTAGAAACAACAAAGAAAATAATTAAGAAAAACCATTTAAAAACAAACAACTTAAAAAAAGGAGAAATATATCTTTCAGAAACAGGCTTAAAGGCTTTTATGGAAAGTTGTATAGAAAATAATTCTAGAATAAGTATAGTAAATTATCATCATGCCCCCATTAAAATAACAGGCTATTCCATAAAAGAAAACAAAGATTCATTAATTGTGTTAAATACCCCAATTTTTATTGATAAATACAACGAGAAAAAATCTAATAAAAAAGAGATTGTAATAAAAGGAAGAGTTAAAAACGTATATTTTAACCCAACAAACAATCAGTCGACACTGAAGAAAAAAGTGGTGAGCTGGCCATCTCCAAAGGATGAAAACCCTAGATTAGAGCTTCAAAAGTCACATAAGTTTGGAAAAAGTAATTTATATAAGGTGGTTGATAAAAAAGTTGTTTTTTCTGGAAAAATAATGGTTAATAAATTGATATATATTCCACCTGATTATGAAGTGTTTTTTCAAGAAGGAACGTTTGTTTATTTAAAAAATAAAAGTGGGATTATTTCGCATTCTCCCATTCAAATGTTGGGAACAAAAAACAAACCAATTAAAATTAGCGGTGATTCAACGAATCAGGGCATACAAGTTCTGCAGGCTAAAGGATACTCTGACTTAAAATGGACAACATTTACTGGACTAAATACGTTAAAACACAAAGGTTGGGAGTTGACGGGTGGAGTAACGTTTTATGAGTCTGATGTTCGTATCAAAAACTGCGTTTTTGAGAAAAATAAATGTGAGGATGCCTTAAATATAATTCGCTCTAAATTTGAAATGAAATTCTCTTTGATACAACAAACATATGCTGATGGTTTAGATGGAGATTTTTGTGAAGGCAAAATTTACAATAGCACTTTTAAACAGACAAATAATGATGCTATAGATTTTTCTGGATCTAAGATATCTATAATAGATTGTAAGGTTTATAAGGCTGGAGATAAAGCTGTTTCTGGAGGAGAAAAATCGGAAATAAAAATGGAAAACTTAATTGTTAATAATGCAAACATTGGGGTGGCAAGCAAAGACAACTCCAAAATTGATATTTTTTCTTCTTCGTTTAACAATACCAAATTTGTTTATACCGCATACCAAAAGAAACCCGAATATGGCCCAGCATTAATTCATGTTTTAAATTCTAGCCAAAAGAACTTTAAAATGAAACACTTAATAGATAAAGGATCAACAATCATTTATAATAAACACTCAATTAAAGGTCAATATAAGCAGGATTTATCCGTTATTTTGCCATAATAACAAAGGGCTTAATTGTTTTTTAAACGAATTTTAAAACAAGTTTTTTCGCTAGAAGAATTAACCTTTATTTTTGCTCGGTGAGCATCCACAACGTTTTTAACAATTCCTAGGCCTAGGCCCGCAGATTTTTCTTTGGTTGTATATAGGTTTTCAAAAATTTTATCAAGGGCTTTTTTTTCTATTTGAGGGCCATTGTTTATGAACTCAATCATGGCAAATCCATCGGACGAATAAAGTTTAATTTCCAGTGTTTTTGTCCCATTGTTTTGCTTTAGAGCTTCAATCGCATTTTTTAATAAGTTGGACCAAAGTTGATGAAGCATAATCGGAAAAGCATTCACATGGATAGACTTGTCAAGAGTTATTTTTAGTTCAATATCTTTTTCTAATTCTTGCTTAAAAAGGTTGATAATTGTTTCCATGTTTTTGGAAACATTAACTTCTTTCCTTTTTTCTTTTTGTTCTGTCATTAAATAGCTTCTTAAATCTGCCACACGGGCCGCTACTCTCTTGGAGGAGGATAGATTTGCATGAATGAAAAATAAAACTAGATTGATGTTTTTTAATAGTTTTAAAAAGGAAACAGGGTTTTTAGTTTTAAGTACATAATCAATTACTTCTTTTTCAGAGACATTCATTATTGAAGAGGCCAATAAGTTTGCTAAATCTTTATTGTAGGATTTGTCAGGGTTTTCTTTTTCGAGCATCGCTAAAAACTTTTTACTTTCCAAAAGTTTGTTTTTTCCAGTTAAAATTGTTTTTTCAGATTTTTCACGAACATATTTCAACGCATAGTCAATTTCCTCTGAAGAACATCCCCAGGCATTGTTTTCTAATAAGTTCTTAAAAGAATCCTCTATTCCCTCCGCACTTGATTTAACTGTTCCAAGAGGGCTATTAAGTTCATGAGCAATATTAGAAGAGATTTCTCCAACCGTAGACATTTTATCCTGATTAGAAAGGGTTTTCATTAAGGTGAAGTTTTGTTTAGCTTGTTTTTGTATAATCTGTTTTTGTTTTTTTATGGCTAAATAGCGATTATATTGAAATAGTGCAAAAATCACCACAATGATTAGAAAAACAATTAAAATAACACCAATTTGTTCCTTTTTTTCTTTGTCTTTTTTTACAAGTAAATCTTTTTGTTTTTGGTTGGTTTGCAGCATTTTTAATTGCGATTCCCGCATCTTTTTTTTCTTTTCTAAGGCATCGTATTCTATTTGATTTTTGTGAGAAACTTCATGCATAGTTATTGCCGCTGTTTTTTCTTTGGCAAATAGTTTTTCTTCAAAAGAAGAGAATCGTTTAAAAGCAACAAAAGCCTCTTTCATATCGCCTTTCTTTTCATAAATTTCAGAAAGAATTTGATTTCCCTTCATCAAGCCCTCATCGTCTTGAATTTTTTCTGCAATTTTTAGTGCTTCTAGTGCTGTTTTTAGTGCTGTTTCATAGTTTTTAAGCTCAAAGTCTGCTTCACAAAGACCGATTTCATTTCTGAAAATCCCCCAATTGTTTTCATGACTAATGGCAATTTTTAAAGCTTCTGAAAAATAAGATTGTGCTTTTTTGAATTTTTTTTCTGCCAAATAAAATTCTCCAATTTTTGTTAAGCAATAAGCTTTTGAGTTAAGGTTGTAATGTTGCTCACTAACAGCAAGCCCTTTTTTGTAATAACTTAAAGCAATGCTTTTTTGTTTTTTGTGAAGGTTAACGTTTCCAAGATAAGCATAGGTTCTAGGAAGCTCCATCCAGTCTTTATATTTTGTTTTTAATGCTAAAGATTCCTTAAGATTTTTAATTGCTAATTCATAGTTTCCAAACTTGTCATTAAGGTCTCCCATTGTTTCATAAACTCGACCTTGATAATTGTAATATTTAGCAGATTCATAAAATTTTTCAGCCTGAATTAGTTTATTCATGCTAAAATCGTATTTACCAATGCCATTATTAGCCCTAGCCATTAGATACGATGCTTCACCAGACAAGACTAAATCGTTTATACTTTTAGAGGATTTTAACGCATTTCGAAGGACATCTCTAGACTTTCGGTACTCATCAATTCTTATGTAGTAAAAACCAAGATTAATTTGGCTAATTATTTCTCCCTTTATATTAGAATTTTGTTCTGCGATAAACAAGGCCTTATCAATGTATTGTAATGCTTCTTTCGGGGAATAATAAAGATAAAAACGTGCAAGGTCGTTTAATTTTTTGATTTTAACAGTTGCATTTTCGGTAGATTTAATTTTCTTTAGTAAAGAATCTATTTTCTTTTCTTGAGAAAAAGAACAAAAACTAAAAAGCATAAAAAAAGCAAGGATTATATTTTTCATAGATCCTTTAATTTAAAGGAAAACTGAAAGCAGGTTTCTTTTTCTGAGGAATTTAATGTGATTTTAGCCTGATGTGAAGACGCAACATTTTGAACAATTCCAAGGCCTAATCCAGATCCTTTCTTTTCTTTTGTAGTGTAAAACTTATCAAAAATCTTATTTTGAACAGTTACCGGGATTTTTGGACCATTATTTATAATAGAAACCACCGCTAAACCTTTTTTTGTTTTACTGCTAATAATAATTTTTCTATTGTCTTTTTTTTCTTTAATAGCATAAATTGCATTTTTAATTATGTTCGTCCATAATTGGAACAGTTTAAAATCTACTCCATGAATATAAATATCTTCTTCTAATGAAACCTCAAGTTTTGCGATGGATTCTATTTCATGTCTAAATAATTTAATTACAGATGAAATATTTTGTCTAAGATCTATTTTTTCCTTTTTCTGCCCTTTTGTTACACTTAAAGAGCTTTTTATATTTTGAATGACTGATGCTGCTCTTTTTGAGGACTCTACAGTTGTTTCAAGAAGGGCCCTTATTGTGCCAATAGAAAGAATTAATTTAAGGAATTGTATGGGGTTTTGTGAACTCAAAATATGATTAACCGTTTTTTTATCTGTCAAGGAAATATTCGTTTTAAAAAACAAATCCGCGAGCTCTTTAACACTATCCTCCGGTTCTCCGTACTCATTAATTAACTTATCTTTTATTTCATTTTTTCTTTTAATTGCTTTTCGCCCACCAATAAAAAGAGAAAAGTTTAAGTCTAGATTGATCTGAAATGCAAAGTCAATTTGTTTTGAGGAGCAAGAAGTAAGAAGCTTTGAAAAAAGAGCATCAATATTCTCTTTTAAACCATCTGATCCCGCAACTATCGCTCCCAATGGAGTGTTTAATTCATGGGCTACTGTTCCCGCTATTTCACCAGCTAAAACCAAACGCTCTTGTTGCACCATTTTTTCAGAAAGTTGAATGTTCTCTTGTGTCTTTTGATCAACTTCTTTTTCAAGAGATGCGTTAATTTCAACTATTTGTTGTTGAAGCGCCTCTCTTTTTTCCTCAGCAATAACTCTTGCCGTTATGTCTATTCCATAACCGACCACATAATTAATTTTATTATTCTCATTTAAAATAGGAGACATTCTTCTTAACACAAACTCTCTTCTTCCATGATGTTTAACCTCTTCCTCCCACTGAATGGTTTCTTTTGTCTGAACCACATGTTCAAATTTTTTCCTTCGACTTTCAGCTAGTTTTTTTGGTATTTTTTTATGAACACAATAATCGAAGTCGGTTTTTCCAATTAGAAACTCTCGAGTTTCTTCATTTTGAACAGCAACTGGATTTATAAAAACATATTCATGTTTAGAATTAAAAACAACAACATCGGCGGGTAGATTATTTAAAATATACCCAAAAAACCTTCTTTCCTTTAATTTATCTATTCTATTGGCTACAATAGAAGAAACGGTAGTTAAAATACGAAGATGTTTTTCGGTAAAAAAGTTTTTTTCTGGATGTTCCGAATCAATAATTCCGATAACTTTTTCACCTAAAAGGATTGGAACGGTAATTTCAGATTTCCGTTGATCATCATCAATGATATAACGCTTGTCTTTGGTGGTGTCTGAAATAATTTCTGCGACCCCTGTTTTTGCAACAGTTCCTACTATTCCTTTGCCAACAGGAATGGTTATTGGGTTTAAGATGTCTAGTTTAACTGGGTTTTTAGATCCGTGAGCGGCCTTTTGAATTAATTCATTGCCCTCTTCATCAACCAAATAAACCACGCAGTCGACAAAGCCCATTTTTGCAATACATTCTTTTGTGAGGCTCCATAAAACATCTTCAATAGTGTTCTTTAAAAAAGTGGTTTGGATAAATTGGTTGATAGTTTGCTCAATTTCAAAATCTAATTGGCGTTGCTCAAACATGTATTTTCGAAGTTTTTCAGACTTTTTTTGATCGGTTATGTCTTTGATGAAAATAATTCCCTCAACCCCATCTATCGTATCGGCAAAAGTAATCGAAACTTCAAGGTCTAGCGTTTCATTTTTAGCGGTTAATGCCACAATTTCTTGTCTTAAGCTATTGCCATCTTCTTGAACCCTTTCACAAATTCGAATAATCTCTTCCTTATCTTGTTCTTTCGTGTTCGCAATAAAATCAAAGAGAGAATATTGCCCCCTCTTTTCTTTTACTAGTTGAAGTATTTTTTTTGTTTGTTTATTCCATTCTAAAACTTCCCAATCTTTACTAACTAAAATAATACCATCAAGAGCATTGTCTAAAATAGTTCTGGTTTTATTATCCTTTATTTTTATGGCTTCCATTGTGCGTTTTAAAGCCAATTCTCTTTTATTTACTTCTTGCTGATATTTTGTTATTTCGTGAGCATATATATTGTAATAATCTTCAGCATTAGCCTCGCTTTTCTCTTCGAATCCTAAAAAAGAAAATACTTTAGACTGATTCTTTTCTATCTTTTTAATAGACATAGCAAATGTTCGACCTTTAAACTCTACTATTTTGTTAAGCACCTTTTCTTTTGATTTGTCAACTTCTTCTATGAATGAAGATATGTGGTTTGGTATTTTTTTATCCACATCAATTCCAAATAGGCTCATAAAATTTGTTTTTGCAGGAACATTTGCATAAACAACACGTGACTTATTATTAATCCGCATAATACAATTTGGATTTTCTGCAGGAAACCTTGATATATCAAAAACCTCTTTAGTTTTGAGTTTCACTTGTTTATATAGCAGTGTTTTTTCACTTTCCAGCTCTTTTATTTGATGTTTAAAATGAATCCCTTTTAAGGCTTTTTTACTTCGTTTTTTTTCTATTTTACTTCTTGTTTTGGAATGCTTATCATGGTAATAATACGCCTTTTGCCAATTTTTGGCGCTTGCATATATTTTATGAAGCAATTCAAAAATCTGCTCCTCTTCATCCAAGGTATCTTCAGTCGTTTTTATGGATAAAGCCTCAATTAATAAACTTTTGCAAATTTCAACTTTACCTTGTTCTTTATGAATTCTAGCAGAAATAATTAATGATATAATTATATCTTTTTTTTCATCTATTTTTTTTGCTAATAAAAGTGCCTGGTTTATCGTTTTTTCGGCTTTTGTTAGTTTTTTTAATAACAGATTTGCTTCTGCAATATTTAATAAAACATTCGTTTTTAGCAACAATCCTAATTTTTCAATATGAGTTCCTAGTTGATCTAATAATTTTAATGTTTCATTGGGCTTATTTAAACGAAGATAAGTTTCTGCTGTATTGTTTAAAGAGGTTGCATATGAATTAAAGTCTTTATCTTTTATTGCTTCTCTAAGCCTTAAGCTTAGTAAGTTAACCTCAAGCCTTTTTTCATTATTTCTTAAGTAATAAAAAATCCATCCCAAGGTATTATATAAAAAGGCTATTTTCTCGGTGTTATCTGTTTTCAGATAATACTTGAGTGATAACATGGCATTATTATATGACTCTGCTAAAAGGCCTAATGCCTGTTGAGAATGAGCAAGCGTTGCCTTTGCATAAGCAAATTGTTCTTCATCATTATTAACACCAGCTTCAACTATTGCCTTTTGAGCAAGATCAAATGCCTTTTTAGGGTTTGTTAAACACAATTTATGTGCTTTATTATTTAACTCAAGTAAGTCGATTTTTTGTGCCATCAGTGGAAGTAAAAATAAGGATAAATTGTATTTTTAAATAGCAGGCCAATTAATTAAAAAAATATTCCATCAAATAGAAGAGCGGGATGACAACAAACATTGAAGGAAGTAGATTGATTACATTTATTTTTTTAATCTCTAAAATAGAAATTCCTATCCCCAAAATTAAAATACCCCCCACTGCAGATATTTCCGCCACCAATGTATCAGAAAAAAACGACTGAAGGCCATTAGCCCCAAGACCTATCCCCCCCTGAATTATTAAAACAGGTATCGCTGAAAATATAACTCCTCTTCCAAATGCAGCGGATAAAGCAATAGATGTTACCCCATCCATCATTGACTTAGTTAGCACCAATGTTGCGTCTCCTTTTAACGCTTCATTTAAAGGACCTATAATAGCCATAGAGCCCACACTAAAAATCATTGTCGCAGTAATCAAACCTTCTGTAAACTTTGGGTTTGAATTATTTATTCGCTTTTTTAACAGATCGCTTAAATTTTCAGTTCTAATAGCCAATTGAAAAACCTCTCCCAAAACGCCACCAAGAATTAATGCCATACAAATAATTAAAAAATTATTATTTGTTTCAAAAGCTAAAGAAATCCCAAGAAAAATAGAGAAAAGACCAAGGGCTTGAAAAATAATTGAATTGATGTTTTTTGGCAAACCTTTATTTAAAATAATACCTATAATACTTCCAAGTATTATAGCGCCAACATTAATTAGAGTTCCTGTTATCATAGTAGATTCTTTTCGTAAAGCGAAAAAATCAAATCACACTTCATGAAAGGAGCATGGTCTGGATGGTAATCTTTAAAGTCCACCTCTTTTTTTAGTTTATAACCCATTTTAATGTACCAATCTTTTAAAAACTTTTTTTCTTCATGAATCCAACCTTTTGGAGACAGAAGTTCAAGGTACATTTTTTTGTTATTTCTTGCAATTGCTTCTTCATTTACAAAAGAAACTAGTGTTTTTCCTACTCCCTTTTTACGGTGATTTGGATGACAAACCAACATTGAAAAAGAGCAAATATCCTTTGCTTCTTGCTTAAACAAAACACAACCTAAAACACTCCCTTCTTGTTCAAGAACAAATAACCATTTGTTTCTTAAGTATTCTTCAAAATCTGCATCTGCAATTCTAAAATAACCCTCGCTCCAAAATTCTCTTTCAGAAGAATAATACACCTCATTTACCATAGAAATAATAAGCGCTTTATCTTTTGATATGGCTAATCTTATTGACATTAATTATGAGTGATTTTTCCTGTTTTTATTAATTCTGATGACACATAAAACATATAAAAGTAATGGCCTTTTAATTTGTTTTTACTCTTAAAAGTTATCAGCTCTGACTTACTACTCTTTAAGTCTAAAACACGTCCATGAATATCAAGGATTTCAACTTTCCACAACTCTTTACTTTGGTTGTTCCATTTAAAATTTATTTCATTTTGAAAAGGATTTGGGTAAATCAAAAGGGGTATGGGTTTAACAGTAATCTGGTCAGCACTTAAAACCGCCTCTTCACACAACATGCCATTAAAATCAAGCCTTAAGAAAACCTCATCAAAATAAGAATCATTATCTGTACCAGCATTTCTAGTTCCCATCAATATTATTTTTATTTTATTAGTTCCTAATGGAACCATTTCTTCTTCGTTTATAAGCGTCCAATTTGGCGTTTGATTGCTATGTGTTTGAGATGTGGCAATAAGCATATTGTTTGCGTTGTAAAACTCTAATTTTAATGAGGGAATATCATTTCCGTTGTAATCACTAAGATAGGCGCCAAAAACAACAGAAACAGAATCACTATCAATTAGAGATTGATGTGCCGAAACATCAACTTCCTGGCTTCCCTCTGCATATGCATTGTCAATACACACACCTCCAACAGCAAAAAGTCTATTGCCTGAAAAGGCTTGATTACCCGAACACTCTCCACTTAAAATAGACTCAAATGATCCAATTTGCTCCACCCAGGATATCGTACCGTTTTCTGCACCACCATTTAACAAAAGATTTGGAGATAAGGAAGAGGATTTTGTTTGAAATGTAACAAAGTCAGACCATTCACTCCAAAAAAGAGAACGATCTCTATATCTAAGCCTCCAATAATATGTTTTGTTTTCATCTAAATTTTTTACCTCCTGGCTTGTCATGTCATTTCCAGATAAAAGGTCTTGATCAAAATACCAATTTTCATGTTGAACCCATTCATCATAAACTACCGAGTTAAATAGTGAATCTTCTGAAATCTGCCAATGAGAAGCACCCTGTAAGTCCGCATCTGGGTCTATAAATGATGATCCTAAAAACACAATGCATTTGGAATTTAACAAACTGCCATTTGAAGGAAATATTCCTGTGGGTTTAATCGGAGGGTTGTTGTTTTTTTTAATTCTTACTGTGTCTGTAATAACGGTATTTACCAAGCCGTTTTCATAACTACCATGACTAACACGAGACAACAAAAACTGAGGGTTTGAACCAGCTTCAACCTCTAATAAAACAAAGCCATAATCATCATCACTTCTTGAAAATTCTTTATAATCTTGTTGCGCGAATTCGCCCCAATTGTCTATTGCTCCTCCTGCAGTAGCTACATTAACCATTAAATGATTATGATTCTTGCTTTGGCCTCTTGAATAACCATGCGTATGTCCAAAAAAGTGGGCGCTAGGCTTTGATGAGTTTTCAGAAAAATTTTCTAATAATTCAATTACATCTCCAGTATAATCTGTATTTCCTGCAATCCAAAGTTCCGATTCATGTGGATGATGAAGTTGGGCAAATACAAAGTCAATAGTTGAGTCTGCAGCTGCATTATTTAAAACGCCTTGGAGCCAATCCAACTGTTGCTGAATCCTGTATCCAGAATTGCTTTCTAATCCAATTAAACGAACATTGGAATAATCTTTATACCACCAGTGCTCAAGATAGTTTGATGAATTGGTTCCGTTTTCTGGTAAATGAAAATACCTGAAATAGTTTTGTGAATCATCTTCATGATTGCCTGCGACAGGATATACAGGAATATGATAAAATAACTCTTTTGCCGGGTCAAAAAAAGTGGATTTCCATGAAAGATAATTGTTTCCAGAAGCAACAAGGTCTCCTGGTATAAAAACATATGCCAAGTCTTGAGCTAAATCATTGCCATACCTATTGTTTACAAAGGGAATCAATTGTTGATTGACAATGTCACTAAAAACATTTGGATGTTGTGAGTCTTGTTGCATATCACTCATCGCCACAATATTAAAGGATTGCTCTGCTGAAGGATTGGGCGGTGTAATAAAATCATAAATTGGGCTTGTTGCGGCCTGTGTTTTTACTCTATAATAATACCTTGTATTGGGAAGTAGCCCATCTATTTTTGTGTCATGAACCTGAGAAACCCCAAAACCAAGTGTTGTATTTCCGGATGCAGAACTCCCCAAAGAAGGCGTTGTGCCATATTCAACCAATGACTCTTGCCCTAAAGAGGTTTCCCACATTACATGTATGGAAGTTGGGTTAGCATCCTGAAGATAAGGGCCTACCATGATAATTTGAGACTGCCCAAAAAATGAAACAAATAAAAAGATTAAAAAAAATTTCATGGAGTAATATTTAATCTCAAAGATACATATATTTACCAGGATAAATGGATGCAATGAAAAGCTCTTTCGCCATAATAAAAACAATTAAATACATAAGTGTTTATGGTTTGGGATTTGGGTATTTGATGATTGGCATCAATCATTTTTTAGAACCGGCATTTTTTTTAAAAATCATGCCGCCATATCTACCCTGGCACTTAGAGCTTGTGTATATTAGTGGTGCTTTTGAAATTGTTTTAGGCTTGTCATTGATGATCTCAAAACTAAGGACATATGCTGCTTGGGGCATTATGATTCTTTTAATAGCTGTCTACCCTGCAAACATCTACCTTGCCTTTAATGAAGCTCCTCAAAAGGCACTTGAAATTTCTCCATTTTTAGCTTCATGGGTTCGGCTTCCAATGCAGTTTATTCTTTTGGGTTTTGCTTATTGGCACTCTAAGGAATAATAGAGTCTATAAATACCCCATTATTTTGTAAATGCAATACCCGGAAACTTCTTTAATTAGGTCTTCCCAAGAGCTTATGTTGTCTGCTTTAGGAATAAGCCACTCTAGTTTAAAAAAAACATATTCAGAGCTTGCTTCATCCACCGGAAATGGCGTTGTGTTAAGCCCTTCTTTATCAAAACATGCTTTTGCTCTTCGCATATGTATTGATGAGGTAATCAGCAGGTTTTTTTGATTCATTTTATTTTCTTTTTTAAATAAAGAGGCACAATTCTTTGCATTTTGATGAGTGTTTTTAGAGCTGCTTTCAATAAGAATGTCATTTTCGGGAATGCCAAGATTAATTAAATCTTTTTTTAATTGATTTGCTTCATGAAGTTCATTTTTTAGAAGGTATCCATTTTCTCCACAAAGAACGATGGTTTTTATTTTTTTTGCTTTGTAAAGCTGAATGGTTTGCCAGATTCTATCTGGACTATGTTTTGCAACTAATCGATTAAGATCTTCATTGTATTCAAATATTCCAGATAAAACAATGCCATTATCATGAGCCTTAATTTCATTAAAACTTAAGCCCTTTTTGTTCCATAGATAGTTGAAGTTGTTTAAAAAGAAACCATTGGAAAAAAAGAGCAAAAGAAACAGGCTGATCCATAACATTCGAAGTTTTAATTCTTGTTTTTTTAAGATAAAAAACAATCCCATTGAAATGACTATCCAGGTAAGGGGGGACAAAATAAAAGTGAAAAGTTTTGATAATACAAAAAACATAATGCGCGTATGTGTTTCGAATTTACTAAAATTAAAACAACGATGTGTACACTCGATTCGAATTGATTTTATTCGACTTTAAACGAATAAAATTAATAAAATTATATTAATAATATTTATTATCTTCCCTTTATGATAAAAGTAGTCTCTTTTTTGATCTGTTTTGTTAGTATTTATTTTGCATATTCACAAGGCTCAAAACTAGATATAATTCCTCATCCATTCATGATAAAGTATGGCAATAATTATTGCCACATTCCTAGTAAATTTAACATAAGAACGAATGAAAAATTATTAAATGAAGCAAACTTTCTGAAAGAATATTTAGAAACAATAACATTCAATAAAATCCCTATTATCCTTGCAAAAAACAATTCCGCTAAATCGAGTGGTGATTTTTGCATAAACATATTTTCTAGCAACCAAAAAACAAGTGTTGAGGAATACTATTTATCCACCAGCAGATCCAGCATAGACATATCATCTCCCTCTAAAATTGGGGCAATGCATGCTATTCAGACTATTAAACAACTTTTTTCACTCTCGGTAAAAAAAGAGGAGATGAAAAAGCAAATAAATTCATCCCATTTAATAATACCAATGGTTTCTATTGAGGATTATCCAGTATTTTCTCATAGAGGGTTATTATTAGATTGTTCGCGCCACTTTTTTTCAGTTGAAACAATTAAAAAATATATTGATTTGTTGTCGTTTTATAAAATGAATGTGTTGCATTGGCATCTTACAGAAGATCAGGGCTGGAGAATACAAATCGATAAATATCCAGAATTAACAAAAAAGGGAGCCTGGAGAAAAGATGAAAAGGGGGATATATATGGTGGTTTTTATAGCAAAAAAGAAATAAAAGACATCGTTTCTTATGCCGCACAAAGACATATTACAATTATTCCAGAGATAGAACTGCCAGGGCATAGTCAAGCAGCTATAGCTAGTTACCCTTGGCTTTCATGTACTGGAAAAAAAATAGAAGTCGCAAACGATTGGGGAGTTTTTAAAGAAATTTATTGCGCTGGAAAAGACTCTGTTTTTCTTTTTTTAGAAAATGTATTAAGCGAAGTAATGGAATTGTTTCCATCTAAATATATACACATAGGTGGGGATGAAGCACCAAAAGTCAGATGGGATAATTGTTCTAAATGCCAAAAAAGAATAAAGGAAAATAATCTAAAAGATGCGCATGAATTGCAAAGCTATTTTATAAAAAGAGTAGAGGCTTTTTTAAATAAAAATGACAGAAAATTAATAGGTTGGGACGAGATTTTAGAAGGAGGTCTTAGCGAGAATGCTACCGTCCAAAGCTGGAGGGGAATGAAAGGGGGTGTTGAGGCTGCAAATCAAAATCATTCAGTTATTATGTCGCCAACAAGCCATGCGTATTTTGATTATGGATTAGAGTCCATTGATTTAAAAAAAGTGTATAGTTTTAATCCCATACCAAAAGAAGTTTCAAAACAAAAACAACATTTTATTATTGGAGGAGAATGCAATATTTGGACAGAGCATGTTCCTAACGATTCGATACTTGATCAAAAAGTATTTCCTCGCCTTCTTGCCATGAGTGAAGTGTTATGGTATTCGCCACAAAAAAAAGAGTATGCTGATTTTTATTCAAGGCTTCAAAAACATTATCCTCTTCTTGATAAAAAAGGAGTTAACTATGGTGCTGAAACAGTAGCATCAAGAATTCAATCTTCTTTTTATAGTGGACATTTATGGACAAATGCTCAAAAGGGAGACACCTCTTTAAATTTAAAATACAAATGGGTTTATAAGGATGGCTCTACTAGCAAAGAAAAAAAGTTAAAAGAGTCCATAAAAGTGGAAAAGTCTGGAACTTTTGAAGTGCAAGCTTATAAACGAAATAGGCCTTATGGGAAAGTAAATAAACAAGAATTTGTAAAGCATAAAGGGGTACAAAAAAAGATAGAATATTTATCTGCAAAACCCCACAAATCATATTCTTCAAGAGGCAATTCAAGTTTGTTAGATGGTAGAAAAGGAAGTTTAAATTTTAGAGATGGAAATTGGCAGGGATTTTCCAAAGAGGATTTTTCGGCAATTATTGATCTAGGTAAAAAAACATCCATAAGTAAAATTGAAGCAGGTTTTTACCAGTATTCTAACTCTTGGATTTTTCTCCCAAAAAAAGTTCGTTTTTTTTCTTCTTTAGATGGAGAAAAATTCGAAGAAATAGGCGAAAAGGAGCCATTTAAAAACCTCCAAAAAAAGAGAGGAAAGTTTATGTTCAACTCAAACGTTATTATAATGTCATCTTTTGAGGGGCATCAAGCAAGATATGTTAAAATTGAAGTAGATAACATTGGTTTGGTGCCTGACTGGCACGAAGCCGCAGGATCTCCAGCCTGGATGTTTATTGATGAAATAATAATAGAATGACCATAGAGTTTTGTGTAGATTCTTATTTAGGGGCACTCGCGGCAAAATCACACGGTGTTAAACGAATAGAACTGTGTTCCGCATTAAGTGTTGGAGGATTGTCCCCAAGCATTGGATTGGTTATTAAATGTGCAGAAATCAAAGAGGTGGAGACACATGTAATGATACGACCTGTTGAAGGCAACTTTGTTTATGACAATGATATTTTTGAGGCAATGCTTCAAGAAATTATTTGCTTAAAAAATACCAGTGCAAAAGGAGTTGTTTTTGGATGCCTCAATAAAGAGGGGGAAATACATATTGAGCAAAACAAAATTCTAATAGAAAAAGCAAAAACACTTGGTTTAGAAACCACTTTTCACAGGGCCTTTGACCAAACCAATAACCCAACTATTGCATTGAAAAAACTGATAGCACTTGGATTCGACAGGGTATTGACCTCGGGCACAAAAAAGAATGCCCAAGATGGATCCGAAATTATTTCAAAGCTTGTGCATCAAGCCAAGGGACAAATTCAAATAATGGCCGGTTGTGGCGTCAACGAAAACAATGTAGAGCAAATAGCCCAAACCGGAGTAGATGCCATCCATTTTACCATTCATAAAAAACAAAAACAGATGAATGAAATGGGAGTTAAAAATACCATTGATGAGAAAAAAATAAAAAACATTTTAAAGCAATTTAACTCATGAAGTTTTTATTGTTTTTGTTTTTTTCATTTACTGCTTTGGCACAAAAACAAGAGCTTTTGTTAAATCAAAATTGGGGGTTTTCAAAAAAAGGCGAAAGCAGTGTTTATCCTGCGACAGTACCTGGAAACATTTTTACAGACTTACTTGAAAATAAATTGATAGAGGACCCCTACCAAGACAACAATGAACAAAAACTGCAATGGGTAGAAAAAGAAGATTGGATTTATAAACAAACCTTTTCTTTAACAACAAGACAGCTGTCTTTTGAGAATATACGCTTGTGTTTTGATGGGTTAGATACCTATGCAGATGTATTTGTTAACGAACATAAAGTGTTTTTTGCGGACAACATGTTTAGGGCCTGGCAATTTGAGATCAAAAACTTTTTAAAACCAGGAGAAAACACCATTAAAGTTCATTTTAAATCCCCCATAAAACAAGCTTTAAAAAGCTATCAAAATCATTTTGTAAAGCTTCCTTCTGGCTGTGAAACAAAAGAACCAAGAACCGCATCTTTTACAAGAAAAGCAGCCTATCAATATGGTTGGGATTGGGGGCCTAGATTTGTTGGTTGTGGAATTTGGAGGCCTGTTAAATTGATTTTTTGGAATAACGCAATCATTAAGAATGTAAAAATTAATACAAAGATTCTGTCAAAAAAAACAAATCTCAAATCGGCTGAAGTATATACTTATGTTATAATTCAGGGTAAAATAGGCGAAAAATATGATGTTCAAATAGACAAAAAAAGATATCCTTATATTCAAAAATCAAAAGTGGACACATTTGTAAACCTTAACTTTATTAAAAAGTCAAAAAAATGGCATTGTAATGGAGAGGGGAAACAACCCATATATACTCAATCCATTCAGATTTCAAAAAACGATACGGTTCTTGATTCGAAGAAAACAACTTTTGGACTAAGAAATATAAAGTTGATTCAACAAAAAGACAGCATCGGAACTTCTTTTTATTTTCTTTTAAATGAAGAGCCTATTTTTATAAAGGGGGCAAATTATATTCCTCAGGATATTTTTCCTTCTCGAGTTAAAAAATCGCAATATAAAAAGCTCCTAAAAAAAGTAAAAAAAGCAGGTATAAATATGCTTCGGGTATGGGGAGGCGGAATTTATGAGCAAGATTACTTTTATGATTTGTGTGATCGAATGGGAATTATGGTTTGGCAAGATTTTATGTTTGCAGGAAGCCTCTATCCAAAAGACCTTTTCCCGAGCATTGAAAAAGAAGTTATAGACAACGTAACCAGACTTCAAAACCACCCCTGTATTGCTCTATGGTGCGGAAACAATGAAATAGAGGTTGCCTGGAAAAACTGGGGGTGGCAAAAACAATATCAGTATTCTAAATTAGACTCCGCTAAACTTTGGGCTGATTATAGGCACTTATTTGAACATTTAATCCCGAATACATTAATAGAAACAGCTGCTTTATCCTCCTTAAACACAGGAACAAACTATGTGAGTTCTACACCATTAAGCAACTGGGGAAAAGCTGAAAATTTCAATCATAGCTCTATGCATTATTGGGGGGTTTGGCACGGAAAAGATTCATTTGAAGATTTTGATAAAAATGTTGGGCGGTTTATGGTAGAATATGGATTTCAGTCTTTTCCTAATTATAATAGTTTAAAAAAGACATGCGCTGACACCAACTTGTATTTGAACTCAGAAACAATGAAAAATAGGCAGAAAAGCTATGTTGGTAATAAGCTCATCAGTCAAAATATTCATAAATACTTTAAAGAGCCCAAAAACTTTAAATCCTACATCAAGCTAAGTCAGAAAACACAAGAAATCGCATTAAAAAAAGCAATTGGCTCACACCTTTTAAAACAACCTCATTGTATGGGAACCATGTTTTGGCAGTTAAACGATTGTTGGCCTGGACCAAGCTGGAGCGTTATTGATTATTATGGGAAAAACAAAAAAGCATACCGCACCATTAAACGGCTTTTTAAAAAACAATAACTTTGGCATTATTTTAGAACTTACACATGCATAAAACCATACATCTATGAAAAACTTCTCCTTTGTTATTTTATTTTTTGCTTTTGTCAATAGCTCAATTGCCCAGGAACCATGGTTCGCAAAATTTGAAGGCAACAATGCACAAAAAGTTGATTTTCCAATTTTAATTGATTCTTCTTATATCGACATTGCTTTTAAGACGTGGTCAGAAGACAGGACTTTACGTATAGATGATGTGAAAATATTATGCCCTGGCTACGATACACTTACAAATAATCACGATTTTTTTATGCTTAATCGATTTGAATTTATCGACTCACTAATTTCAAACAGCATATATGAAAACTACCTTGATAATGAAATTCATGAGGGAATGGTTCGTGTTTCTGAGGCTTTTGAAATTAAACACATAAAAATAAACAACAATACCTCTCTTTTTTTATGGGGACTTTACTATGAATCATATGAGGCTTGCCCCTACAGTTCAGGATACTATATTTTAGGCACATTTATACATGATAATAAGCCCTCTTCTATTGCAATTTTAGGGAAAGATTATGGTGGTGGTGATGCTCCACATTTTGCAGATGAACGTGCAGAAAGCATGATTAATGGAAGCGCCATAGAGATTTTCTATAAAGAAACCCAAGGAGATGATGAGGGAGAGAAAAGCAAAAGCCAAACCATTGAGTATTTATTAATTGAGGGTCATCTCATTAAAAAAGCAATTCGCAGATAATGATTAGGATTTTGATTGTTTTTTTATTTCTAGCATTGCCCAATGCCAATTTAACGCTGAAGACTTAATTGAAATATGTAAAATGGACTACCAAAGTTTTGATTCCTTGATGATAAAAAAAGGGTTTCAATCAATGCAAAAACATCAACCTGAAAACATCGGAAATCTTAACTATATTAATCTAAAAGAACCATCTAAATGCATCATTTGCCTCAACAATGAAGAAATAAACAAAGTAAAACTCTCTAAAAATAAAAATAGGTGCAGGTATAAAACCTATAAAAACATTCAATTAAAAACCATTAAGGAATTAAAAGCCCTTGGCTTTACAAAGCCTAAAAATAAAATAACCCAATAGCCTACTACGGACGGGCTAATTTATACCTATTATAGAGGCAATAAAAAACAGGAACAAATAAATATAAAGTATTTGCTTGTTTTATAATTTCTCTTTTTTTAATGGAACTACTATTTTTAAAAATCTTTTGGCAAAAAGAAAGCGTTTTTGATAATAGGAAATTTCATTAAATGTATCCACAACCACACCACGGTCAGTAGCGTGTAGCATTTTAAAACTATCTTTTGTAACTTCCACACAAATAGAAACATGGCCCACTCTTGAGGAGGAAATATTTCTGCCTTTAAAAAACAAAAAGTCCCCTTTTTTAATTTCGTTTAAAGCTATTTTTTTTCCTAATGTAGTTAATGATCGACTAGCCCTACTGACTTTTATCTGATTCTTTTTAAAAATGTAATACATCAATCCACTACAATCAAATCCAGAGGGGGAGGTTCCTGCATAGACATATTTTGTTCCTATCTGTTTTAATCCAAACTCAATAATAGAGTCTAATTTAGACTCGCTTATTATGAATGTAGAATCGATTTCTTTTTCAGGAGAATCTTGAGAATAAGCGTTTAAAAAAAGCAGTATAAAAAAAAGAAAGAAGATCTTTTTCATTTTTTCATTCTGAATTTAGAGCCTTCAAATTCAATGTTATTGTTTGGAAAGTCAGAAGCCAATAACTTTTTAATTTCTTTAAGCGCTTTATCGGTTTCATCAATTAAGGGAATTCCTTCTCCTATTTGTTTTGTAGAAATAATATTTCCCTCGACAAAAGCCCCATCTTTTTTTATGGAAACCTCAACGATTGGTCCAACTCCTTTTAATCCTTTTAAACTGAATCGTCCATAAGTACAAAAGTTCCCTAACGAATAACAGATTAGTCTATTTTTATAAAGCTCTATCGTTCTTGTTACATGAGGACCGTGTCCAAAAACAATATCCGCTCCAGCATCGATTACTGCATGAGAAAACCCATGAACATTCCCTCTATTTTCTCCATAAAAGTATTCCGTTTTTTTGGTCACATGTGTTTTTGAGGATCCTTCAGCCCCCCCATGAAAACTAACAATAACCACATCTGTTAAAGCGCTTAATTTTTTAACAATTGCTTTAGCGTTAGCAATATCTGTTATTTTAACCGTACCTCGATTTGGAGAAAAAGAGCAAAATCCCACTTTAAGATTATTTATGGTGACGGTGTCCCATGGCCTTGTTTCAATTCCAGAAAAAGCAAAACCCATTTCAGACAAAACTTTTGTGGTATTTTTTCTTCCCGGTTCTCCAAAATCTCCCACATGATTATTAGCTATAGATAAAAGGTCAAAACCCGCGTCTTTTAATTGTTTTATAAGGTATTCTGGTTGCCTAAAAGCATAACAAAGAGAAGGGTCTGAGCACTTTTTTACATGTCCCCCTTGATTTAAAACTGACCCTTCAAGATTACCAAAGGTGACATCGGCGTTTAATAAATACGGTCGAACATCTTTAAGTAAATCGGTGCCCTTCGGAGGAAGATAGGATTTGGATGGGTAGTTTGTTCCAAGCATCATGTCTCCAACTCCAATTATTTTAAAAGTATTGTTTGAGTTATTTTGTTTACTTCTTGTCGATTGAGAATTAATCGTTAAGAAACTAAATAAAAATAAAGGGAGCAAAAGATTTTTTTTCATGTGTGCAAATTTACTTTTGAGCAAACAATATACCAAATTAAAGTTATTCGGATTTAATGAAAAGTAAATTAAGGTAAATAGGACCTTATAAAAAATCATTTTGTAACTTGTAAAGAAAAGCATGAAAAAATTTATTTCTCAAAATTGGTATAAGATGATGTTGGGCACATCTTGTTTAATGGCATCTTTTGGGTTTATGATCTACGCAATAAACCCTTCTTATGCCTCCCAAAAAGAAAACTCAACATTTAACACATCACACCCGTTGAAAACCGAAGAAGGAATTACAATTAAGTTGAGTGAAGAGCAATTGGAAAAACTAAGCCCTGCTCCTGTTCAAAAGGTAGTTATTAGTGGTTGGACTTGGAAACATAACACCTCTAATATATATGGTATTGGAGATGAGCCGCTTCCAGTAAAAGTAAAGAAGTAAAAATTTGTATATTTAGATTTCCTTTTCTTTTTTCTAAAATAAATAAACCTAATATTCCTTATATATGAAAAAACGTGTACTATTATTCTTTTTTTTGACAGTAAATTTATTTGCATTTTCTCAATGCCATGAGATTTTCGTATCTGTTTCTGGAACTGGTTCTGGAGTTGAAAATGACCCGGCAGGACTTGATTCAGCAATGTTAATCGCTGTTCCTGGAGATGTTTTAAAGTTAGACACGGGGACCTATGTTTTAGATAATTCAATACAATTAAAAGATTCAATAACTATTGAGGGAGGATATATTAGCGCATCGAATTGGAAAAAAACCAGTTTATCTGGAGCAACAACGATTCATCGTTCAAATGCCAATTCTCAAGCGATTTCTGTTTGGTCTCAAACCGTAGCAATTTCTGGATCAAAAGTATCATCTTTTAGGCTTCAAGATTTGACAATATCTACTGAAAACACGAATCAATTATCCATGTCTACTTATGGAATTCACCTAGATTCATGCTCTAACTATAACATTGTTAGGTGTCAAATAAATACTGGTTTAGCTGGAAATGGAGCCATAGGCACAACGTCTAGTGGAACAGGTGGTGCTGGTGGTGGTGGCAATGGGGGAGCTGGTGGATCTTCTAATCAAGGCTGTAACGCAAATGGCGGGAATGGAAGTTCCGGTTCAGCCGGTAGTGGAGGTACTTCGGGTGGAAGTGGTGGGGCTGGTGCTAATGGACAGGGCTGTAATATTTTTGGATGTAATGCGGGTCCAGAGTCTGGCAACAATGGATCTACTGGTTCTGCAGGAAATGATGGAACAGATGCTAGTACTACTGCTCCTCAATCGACGTTATCTTTTCCATTTTTTATTCCAAATGGGCAATCTGCTAATGGAACTGATGGAAACGGCGGCGGCGGCGGCGGTGGCGGCGGTGGTATGTCTAAAGGAACGGATTGTACTTGTGGTTATTTTGGCACCGGAAATGGTGGAAATGGTGGAAATGGCGGAAATGGTGGTTTAGCAGGAACCGGTGGATATGGTGCCGGAGGGTCTTTTGGCATATACTTAACGGATAATGTTAGTGGAAATATACAGGATGTTTACATTCATCTTAATGGAACTGCTACAGGAGGTTCTGCTGGAGTTGGACAGCCTGGGTCATCAGGAAGTTCAGGTGGAGGCAGTCAAAATGCCGGTTGTGGAGGCAGTTCTGCAAATTCTGGTTCTGGAGGTTCTGGGGGTAATGGAGGCGCCGGAGGTGATGGACAACCAGGTGCAGATGGCTTAAACATTAAAATTTCTATAAATGGAGTTTCTCCAATGATTACACAAGGTGATTCTATCGTTTCACTTGCTTCAGGATCAAACAATCCTATCGATTTTGATTTACTTAATCAACCTCAATTAGTAATAAGTAATGGCATTTGTGCAAATCAAGACATGAATTTTACCTCCGATACCATTGTTGATTGGGATTTTGGATTAAACGCAAATAACCCTAATCAAACAGGGCAAAATGTAAGTGTTCAATATACACAAACAGGAAGGCACGATGTTTTATCTTCAGGAACGAATTATTCAGGCTTTGTTAATGTTCCTTTTGAAACAACTGTAGCCTATGCTGGATCCGATTCTTTGCTTTGCGATTCCACTTCTTCTGAATTAGTTGGAAACCTTGCAAGCAATGATTATGGCACATGGACTTCTTTAGGTACAGCATCTATTAACGATAGTTCGTCCAATTACACATTTGTATCTGGACTTGTAGTTGGAGATAACTTATTTGTTTGGACGATTAGCAGTTCTTGTTGTCCAAGTTCTTCGGACACGGTAAATGTGATTCTTTCAAATAGTTCACAATCTACAATAGCCGATACCGCTCTTGATACTTATACTTTAAATGGACAGAATTATACGCAAACTGGAACCTATACACAAGTTATTGCAAACTCTTCGGGATGTGATAGTACAATTACTCTTAATTTGATTATTAATCATACTGAAATTAATGAAGAATCGATATTTCCTTTTAATCTTTACCCAAATCCAGCATCAGACAAAATAAATTTAACGTCAAATATGAAGGTTTCAGAATCTTCAAAGATTAAACTTTTTGATCTTAGTGGAGCGCTTGTAAAAGAGATTAAATCCTCAGAAGAAATTGATGTTTCTTATTTAAACAATGGCGTTTATTATTTGGAGATAACAAATAATAAAATAGTTTATCGAAAACGTTTTATAAAGCTTAAATAATAAAAGTTGCTTAGAATAGGTTTTTTTTTAGCAGTTTTATTTGCTTGTTTTTCTTGTACAAAAACAACAACAACAACTTGTTCCAATTCTCTTAACCCTAATTCTTGTTTGGATAATTCGATAACAATAGATACCTCAAAAATTAACAGAAAAGTGTTAATCATTGGGGTGGATGGCTTTAGATCAAATGCGATGCAAGAAGAGATAACCCCTTTTTTATTTCAGCTGTCTCATAGCCCGAACGTATTTTTTAACTCTTGCCATCACATAGAAGATTATACGATTAGTGGTCCAAATTGGTCTAGTATCCTAACTGGAGTTCATTGGTGCAAACATCAAGTGTTAGACAATAGTTTTACGGATAATCAATTGCAAGAGTTCCCACATTTTTTTAGGTACATTGAAAATGCAGACACTTCTATTAGCACTGTATCTATTGTAAATTGGACACCCATAAATGAATATTTAGCATTTTCAATTGCCGATCATGCTCCAACCGAATCCATAACAGATGAGATGGTTTATCAACAGTCTGTTGATTTACTTCAGAATCAGATACCTATTTCTCCGGATATTCTATTTCTTCATTTTGACAATCCAGATGCTGCAGGCCATGGTCATGGATTTAGTCCGGAAGTAGCCGAATATTCTAATACACTTACTCAAACAGACCTTTATATTGAACAGCTTTTTTCTATTATAGAATCAAAAAGAGCTAATGGAGAGGATTGGCTTGTTTTTATTATTTCTGATCACGGTGGAGATGGAACAGGGCATAGCGATGGGCAAGATAATCCACACATAAGTAATACCGTGTTTTTTGCACAACATCCGAATTTACAATTTAAACCCAATCAATTAAGTTCTCAAGTTGATTTAACTCCGAGTGTATTAGATTTTATGGGGATAAATAGCCAAGAGTTTAATTGTAAGACAGATGGAAGTTCAATTTTTCAATAAAAAGCAAAAAGTAAAATAGGTTGTTTGCCATATTCGATTAACTTTGCGCCCCATGACACAAAATGAAAAAGAAAAACTAAGCTATTGTCTTGGTGCAAACATAGGCATGAGCCTTCAATCTCAAGGTTTAGAAGATCTTGATGTTAAAAACTTCACACAAGCTTTAAATGATGTTTTATCTAAAGCGGAGCTTAAAATAAATGCCGAAGAAATCAATAATTATCTTCAAGCTTATTTTGGAAAAATTCAGCAAGAACAACAAAATAAAGCAGTAGAAGAAGGAAGGAAATTCTTAGAGTCTAACAAGGGAAAAACAGGCATTACGACGCTTGAAAGTGGACTTCAATATGAGGTGTTAACTGAAGGAAATGGAGCCAAGCCTAAGGCTTCAGATACGGTTACGACTCATTATCATGGAACCCTTATATCAGGGGAGGTATTTGATAGCTCTGTGGAAAGAGGTCAACCGGCTTCTTTTCCTGTAAATGGCGTTATTGCTGGTTGGGTAGAGGCTCTTCAGTTGATGGCTGTTGGTTCTAAGTGGAGACTTTTTGTTCCATCCAATTTAGCCTATGGCGAAAGAGGTGCTGGACAAAAGATTGGGCCTCATACCACGTTGATTTTTGAAGTTGAGTTAATAAGCATTGATTAAGACTTATTCTCTTCCATTATAAAGGGATGGCAAGTTGTAAGAGCCATTTAGCATTAAATGTTTATTATTCAATTAGGATGATGCTTGATTAACAGCAGCTAGTTAGTGGGTTACCACAAAGAAATTTGTTATTAACCCAACCTTTAATTCCATTATATTCGACTTTTACCCATGTTCCACACATGTCTAAAAGTTTAATTTTCCTATAGCTTTCGGGCAAAGTTCCAATGATTTTTCCATTTTTTGGATTATCTAAAACATCTATATAGTTTTTAATCATAATTTTACAATTACCTTTGTTAGGCGATGCACCTTTCTAAATTAGACCTTATTAATTTTAAAAATCACAAAGAAAGTTCTTTGGAATTAATAGATGGAATTAATGGGTTTTATGGTAAAAACGGAAGTGGAAAAACCAATGTTTTAGATGCAGTTTATTACATGAGCATGTGTAAATCGTATCTTAATGTAAGAGATAGGCAAAACATCCTCTTTAATAAAGATTTTTTTTCTATAAAAGGAGATTGGATTTTAAGAGATAAAAAGGAATCGATTCAATGTTTGGTTCAGCAAAAAACCAAAAAAGTATTTAAAAGAAATAAAAAAGAATATGAGCGACTAGCAGATCATATAGGAATGCTTCCTGTGGTAATGATAAGCCCATATGATAGAGACCTTATTTCTGAGGGGAGCGATTTAAGAAGGAAATGGGTGGACGGAGTAATAAGCCAGCAAGACAGGAAGTATTTAAATGCACTTCAGGACTACAATAAGTGTCTTGAACATAGAAACACCCTTTTAAGAACAATGAATAAGAATCGGGCTTTTGATTCTGAGATGATGGAGCCATGGAATTTAAAATTAATCCAACTTGGAGAAGTTATTTTTTCAAAAAGAAAGGCATTTGTGGATGAATTTATCCCAACTTTTTTGCGTTTTTATGAAAGTCTTGGGTATAAAAAAGAGAAGGTATCTTTAAATTACAAATCCCATCTTATGGAGGGGGGGTTCAAGGAACTTCTTCAAGCCGCAAAAAACAAAGATTATGCACTGCAATATTCAACTGTAGGTACACATAGAGACGATTTTAAATTTTTAATAAACAAATTGCCAATTAAAAAATTTGGTTCACAAGGTCAACAAAAATCTTTTATTATCGCACTTCGTTTAGCTCAATATGAGTGGATTAAAAATCATTTAAACGTAAAACCGACATTGTTATTAGATGACGTTTTTGATAAACTGGATAAAGAAAGGGTTGAGAAGTTAATATCCTTAGTTGCAGAAAATTATTTTGGGCAAGTGTTAGTTACGGATACAGATAAAGATAGATTGGTTCATATTTTTAAAAAACTTCCCATAAACCATATTTTGTTTAAAGTGTCAAATGGAACAATAATTAAAAGTTAATCATTGAGAAAAAAAAGTTATAGAAAAGCAGATGGTCAACCTTTAGGAGAGTTAATTGACAAATTGTTTAAGGCATATGGCTTAGATCATAAAATGCATGAAATAGATGTTTTAAAAGGGTGGAAAGAAATGATGGGAATAGCCATCGCAAATAGAACGGTTGATTTAAAGATAATTAATAAAGTTTTAATTATAACCCTTGACTCTGCGGTAATAAGGGAAGAATTAGCAAATGGAAAAAGGGTTATTATTGAGCGTGTTAATCAATATGCTAAAAAAGAAATAATAACCGATGTTTGGTTTAAATAAAAACAAAGCATAATATCCATTAAATTTGTAGCTTATTTATTTTATATGAAAAACTCAGAATTAGCTTTTTTGGCTCAAGAATTTGGCACCCCATTATACGTATATGATGCAGAAAAAATAAAGAGTCAATACTTAAGGTTACAAAAGGCATTTGATGGGGTAAATAAACTCAGAATAAACTATGCTGTTAAGGCATTGTCTAACATCTCTATATTGGCATTGTTGAAAAATATAGGAGCTGGAATTGATACGGTATCTATTCAAGAGGTTCATCTAGGCTTAAAAGCAGGATTTGCTCCAGAAAAAATAATTTTTACCCCTAATGGGGTTTCTATAGAGGAGATAGAATCGGCGTCGGAATTAGGAGTTAAGATAAACATAGACAACCTTTCCCTGTTAGAACAGTTTGGATCGAAGCATCCAAAAACCCCTGTTTGTATTCGAATAAACCCTCATGTAATGGCGGGTGGAAATAGAAATATTTCCGTTGGCCATATCGATTCTAAGTTTGGCATATCTATTCATCAAATACCTCACATATTAAGAATAGTAGAAAACACCAAAATGCAGGTTAATGGCATTCATATGCACACAGGGAGTGACATTTTGGATATTGATGTATTTCTTCATGCATCGGAGATTTTATTTAAAACGGCCATTCAATTTAAAGAGCTTGAGTTTATTGATTTTGGAAGCGGGTTTAAGGTTCCTTATTTTGATGGGGATATTGAAACTGATGTAGAAGAATTTGGGTCACGATTGTCTGAAAGGTTTAATCTTTTTTGTAAAGAATATGGCAAGGAATTAACGATTGCTTTTGAGCCAGGAAAGTTTATTGTTAGCGAAGCAGGTTTTTTTATAAGTAAAGTAAATGTGATAAAACAAACGACCTCCACTGTTTTTGCGCAAATAGACACGGGGTTTAACCATTTGATAAGGCCAATGATGTATGATTCATATCATCGCATTGAAAATATTTCAAACCCAAATGGTCGAAATAGATTCTATTCTGTGGTTGGATATATTTGTGAAACAGATACTTTTGGCAGTAACCGAAAAATAGCCGAAATATCCGAAGGAGATTATTTAGTTTTTAAAAATGCAGGAGCTTATTGTTTTACAATGGCAAGCAATTACAACTCTAGGTTTAGACCAGCAGAGATTCTTTATAAAGAAGGAAAAGGGGTTTTGATAAAGAAAAGAGAAACAATGGAGGATCTTTTAAGAAATCAAATTTTAATCGACTAAAATTTGACAAAGAATTTTGTTTAATTCAACAGGGCTTTCATAAGCAGACATATGACCAGTTTTAAGAAAGTAAAGCCGGGTTTTAAACATTAATTTAGCTTTGTTTAGTTCTTCTTTACTTATGGTTTCATCAAATTCTCCGTGTATCATGAAATAATTTTCATCATTTATTGAAAAAGCTTTTCTATTTCGCATCGCCAAAGAATAATAAGCAATGCACTCCGAAGAATATGTTTTTGCCTTTTTAATCAAATTTAAGATGTCAACTTTATTTTTTTTAGGATTTGAAAAAAGAGATGGCACTGCTTGGTTTATAAAAAGGTTTTTTGATTTAAAAACAAGATCAGCGACTCTTATTCGATCTTTCTTTTTACTCGCATTGTCCTCCCAATTATTTGAATTTAAAAGGACTACTTTTTCACACCTAGCGTCTTCTTCTTTTATTCTTAAAGCAACATAACCACCCAATGAATGACCGACAACATGATATCGATCAATATCCAAAGAATTAATCAAAGAAAGAATTTCTTTTACTGGATAAGATAGGCATGGGTCAGATAGGGGGGGAGTAAAACTAGACTCTCCATGTCCTGGAAGATCTATTAAAAGTTTTTTAAAACCAATAGTTTCATTGGAGATGTTTTTCCACATCTCCATGCTTTCAAGAAATCCATGTAAAAAAACGATTAAAGTTCCTTTTCCTGCAACTTTATGATTAAGCATTTTAAGACTCGTTCATTATAGATTCTATTTCTTCGGCTTCAAGAGGAATGTCTTTCATGAGATTAAATGGAGCACCATTTTCTTGAACAACAAGATCATCTTCCAATCGAATCCCAAGACCCTCTTCCGGGATATAAATACCAGGTTCACAAGTGAAAACCATTCCTGGTTTAAGCGGTTCATTCCAAAGGCCAACATCATGCGTGTCTAAACCAATAAAATGAGAAGTTCCATGCATGAAATATTTTTTATATGCCGGCCAATCTGGATTTTGATTTTTAATATCTGTTTTAGAAAGAAGACCCAAGTTTAAAAGTTGTCTTTCCATCAACTTCCCAACTTCGACGTGGTATTCTCCAAGAAAAGTTCCCGGAACTAAAAGTTTTTCGGCGTCATTTTTTACACTTAAGACGGCATTGTATATTTCTTTCTGTCTAGCAGTGAATCTTCCATTTACAGGGACACATCTTGTTAAGTCAGAGGAGTAATTTGCATATTCAGCTCCAACGTCTAGCAAAATAACATCTCCATCTTTACATTGTTGGTTGTTTTCAATGTAATGTAGAACACAAGCATTTTTTCCTGAGGCAACAATGGGGGTATATGCAAATCCTCTAGACCTGTTTTTCAGAAACTCATGCATCAACTCTGCTTCTATTTCGTATTCCCACACTCCAGGCTTTATAAATTTCAATAGCCTTTTAAATCCTTTTTCTGTTATTTTACAAGCGTTTTGCATTAAATCTATTTCTTCCGGCCCTTTAATAGATCTTATCCGGTGCATTATTGGAGCACATTTTAAATAATGATGCGAAGGAAAGTCTTGTTTAAGTTTTTTAATAAATCGATCCTCTCTAGTTTCTACTTCTGTATTTGCTCTGCTATGCTCATTTGTGTTTATGTATACCTTATCTGCTTCTGCCATCAATTGTTTAAAAACAGATTCAAATTCAGTTAACCAATAAACAGTTTTTATCCCTGAGGTTAAAAAAGCATTTTCCTTGGTGAGCTTTTCCCCTTCCCAAACAGCAATATGCTCATTTGTTTCTTTTAAAAATAAAATTTCTTGGTGTTTTTTATTGAAAGAACCAGGAAAAACAACCAAAATAGATTCTTCTTGATCAACACCAGAAAGAGCTAGAATATCTCGATGTTGTTGAAAAGGCATCGTGCTATCTGCGCTAATCGGAAAAATGTCATTGGAGTTAAAAATGGCCAAAGCGCCTAATTCCATTTGTTCAACAAATTTTTTTCGATTTCTTATATATAAATCTTTGTTTATTCTGTCGTATTTCATATTCGATATTTGCACACGAATATAACCATTTACGAACGAAATTAAATCATTGATTTATTATTATATATATCTATATCCTTTTGTTTACATTTGTATAAACCCCGTTGCATATTGGAAGATTCGTTTGACTATAAAGAAGAAGCAGAAAACAATTCAGAAAAGGAATTTGACAAGGTATTAAGACCAAAAACCTTAGACGATTTTTCCGGACAAGATTCTATTATTCAAAATCTTGAAATTTTTGTTAAGGCAGCAAAACTTCGAAATGAGCCATTAGATCATGTTTTGTTACATGGTCCTCCTGGTCTTGGAAAGACAACATTGGCTAATATTTTAGCAAATGAATTGGATGTTAGCTTTAAGGTTACTAGTGGGCCTGTTCTTGACAAACCGGGTGATTTAGCAGGGTTACTTACCAATTTAGAAACTGGAGATGTTTTATTTATTGATGAAATACATCGATTAACCCCAGTAATTGAAGAGTATTTGTATTCTGCGATGGAGGATTATGTTATTGATATTCTATTGGATAGTGGCCCAAATGCTAGAACAATACAAATAGAATTATCTCCATTTACATTAATTGGAGCAACAACAAGATCCGGTTTATTAACCTCTCCTCTTCGGGCTAGGTTTGGAATAAACTCCAGGTTAAGTTATTATGACTCTAAGGTTTTGACCTTAATTGTTGAAAGATCTTCCGCTCTTTTAAAAATTCCTATCAATGAAAAGGCCGCATATAAAATAGCAAGTAGAAGTAGGGGTACCCCCAGAATAGCAAATGCTCTTTTAAGAAGAGTTCGTGATTTCGCACAAATTAAAGGAACTGGAAAAATTGATGAACAAATAACTGACATAGCACTTGATGCGCTTAATGTTGATGAGAATGGTTTAGACGAGATGGATGTTCGAATTTTAAATGCACTTGTTGAAAAATTTAACGGAGGGCCTGTTGGGCTAAATACAATTGCTACAGCAATAGGGGAAAATGCTGGAACGATTGAAGAGGTTTATGAGCCTTTTTTAATTCAAGAGGGTTTTTTAATTAGAACTCCTAGAGGCAGAAAAGCAACGGAAAAAGCGATTAAATACTTTAATTTGGGAATTAGCGGTCCACAAAACAGCCTTTTTTAATTAAATGCAAGCGCTAACCGTTAAAGCAAAAATTAAAAAAAAAGCGAATGAACTTGGCTTTTTTTATTGTGGGTTTTCAACAGCAGAATTTTTAGAAGAAGAAGCCCCAAAACTTGAATCTTGGCTCAAAAACAATAACCATGGAAAAATGAAGTACATGGAAAATTATTTTGACAAAAGGCTTGATCCAAGGCTTTTAGTCGATGACGCAAAAACAGTAATTTCTTTATTATTTAATTATAGCACAAATGAAGCCCCTGATGAAGATTCATTTTTTAAGATATCAAAATATGCTTATGGTGTAGATTACCATTTTGTCGTTAAAGAAAGGTTAAAAGATCTTTATAGTTATGTGAATGAGATTATAGGGGATATAAACGGTCGTTTTTTTGTTGATTCTGCTCCAGTGATGGATAGGGCATGGGCAAAAAAAAGCGGTCTTGGTTGGCAAGGAAAAAACACCAATTTAATCCACCCTAAAGAAGGAAGTTTTTTCTTTATAGCAGAATTAATTATAGATTACAAAATAGAGCCAGATGGCCCAATAAAAGATTATTGCGGAAATTGTACAAAATGTATTGATGCTTGCCCAACAGATGCTTTATTTAGACCTTATGAAATTGATGCCTCTCGTTGCATTTCTTATTTAACGATCGAGCTTAAAGATGAATTGATACCAAGAGAATTTGAAAATAAAATGGATAATTGGATCTTTGGGTGTGACATTTGCCAAGACGTCTGTCCATGGAATAAGCGCACTAAAAACCATGATGTAATTGAATTTAAACCAAAACCAGATTTACTTGGTTTAACAAAAAATGATTGGGAGGATCTTGATAGGGAAACGTTTAATAAAATTTTTAAGAAAAGTCCGGTTAAAAGAACAGGTTTTAAAGGCTTAAAAAGAAATATATCTTTTTTAAAAAATAATAGGGACAGATAACATTTTAGCAGTTTTGTTTTTATTAAAACGTAAAACGACAACAACGGTTGCCTCTTTCCATTAAAAAAAGAACAAATTCCCACTCATATAAAAACAATATAAGTTTTAGGATGTGTTTCTATTAATTTATTAAAATTAGATACGAAAAATGATTGGTTTGAGTAACATTAGCAAGCAGTTTAGTTTAGTTTGTACCTTTAAGACGATACTATTTTAAAAGGGTTGCCTTATGTGTTATTTTATAATTGCCCATCTGCCAAAAACTTACCTTCTTTATATATTTTCACCTTTGTAAGAATGCCTTCTTTATCATATATAAAAACTTTCCCTTCCCATAGTCTTCCATTTTTGAAATAACCATCTTGCCAGATTTCATCTTGCGTTGTATAACAACGATTAAACCCATCTGGTAAAAACTTAGCGCCACGAGTATTTGGCTTGCCTATTTTTGGAGCTTTGTTTTTGTTTTTCACAACATCTGTTGGTTTAATTGTTTTTTCAGGCTGCTTATTTTCTTCTATAGTAACAACCTCTGTTGCTGAGGTATATTCCATTTTCTTTTTAATAGACCCATCTTCAAAATAAATTGTTGCGGTTCCTGCAGGTGAGCCATTTATTGCATTGTAATTAAATTCTATTTTTCCATTTGGGTAAAAGTATTTAACCTCTCCTTGTTCTTTTCCGTCTCTGTTTAAGTTGGCCGAATATTCAATATTCCCATTGAGGTGATACGTTGAAATAGAATTTATATTAATGTTGTTTTGGATAGCTCCTTTTTCTTTTAAGACACCATTAGAGTAGTATTTTTCATATTTACCTGATGGTCTGTTGTTTTTAAACAGCGCTTTTATTCTTATTGTCTTTCCATCGTCATAATAAAAAAGCCATTCTCCTTCTTTTCGATTATCAATAAAGGATCCTTCTTCTTTTTTAAATTCAACCTCTTTATTGGTTTTGTAAAAAGTCCAGAAGCCTTGTTTCTGACCACTATCATCTGTTTTGTTGTTTTCTTGTGACCAGCTAAAAAAATAAGGCAACAAAATAAAAAGAACGAAGATGGTTTTGTTTTTATTTATTTGAATTAAAGCCATTAAAAAAAAATAAAATTAATATTCAAAAGCCATCCAATGTGCATCTAGATCTTGCGACCAAGAATGGCTATCTACTCTATTTATAATCATTTCAAACCCAGTAGTTGTAATGGATCTCGTAGTGATATTGAAAGAGTCATCAAAAATGGTACCGGGTTGAGCTGAGGCCGTGCAAAGAACAAAAGGTGGAGAAGAAAAAGGACTTGAAAAGGAGACGGTAATAATTTTAATGCCTAAGCCAACTTCACTCCCGATATCTACTTTTCCGCCATCCATTTTCGAGAAAAAAGATGGACCCGTGGCCCCTTGGGGTCCTTGTGGCCCCTGAGCCCCTTGTAGAGAGTCCAAAAAATCTTGTTGAGTTCCAGCGTTTCCATTTGCTATCCAAATATCATAAGCGCTTTGCCCATCGTTTCCTTGCAATCCTTGTACCCCCTGAGCTCCTTGTAGAGAGTCTAAAAAATCTTGTTGAGTTCCAGCGTTTCCATTTGCTATCCAAATATCATAAGCGCTTTGCCCGTCATTCCCCTGCAATCCTTGTGGCCCCTGAGTTCCTTGTAGAGAATCTAAAAAATCTTGTTGAGTTCCAGCGTTTCCATTTGCTATCCATATGTCATAAGCACTTTGTCCGTTACTTCCAGGGTTCCCCTGTGTCCCTTGTGTTCCAGCTGGCCCTTGAGGTCCAGGGGTGTTTGATTTTTCCGCAAATAATGCATAAGGAACGCTTCGAAGTTGAGTGGTGCCCATGGTTATATAATTACTTCCTCCGTTAACGTCAATATCGATTTGAATAAAATGAGAATTAGCCCCCCAATTAATACTATCAAAAACACCAAAAGAATTGTTTCCGCTACCAATAGCGAGGTTTACAAGTCCTATTTGAGATGTTGATGTGGCGTGATTCTCTTCATAAACCACTGTTCCAGTAGCCGTTCCTTCAAGGATAGAAATTTGAACACCAACAGCTTGATTTACCAATGGGTTCCAACTTGCATCTCTAATTACCGTTTGATAAGAAAATGATTTTGGAGCTTGACCGTATAAAAAAGAAAAGCTTAATAAAAAAAAGAAGAAACAGGCTGATTTAATAAAGAGTGATTTCATAAACATTTTTTTTGTTTTTATTTTCAATGCTAAGATAATAGATGCTTGGATTTAGATGATCGACATTGTAGGTTAAATGTTTTTTTCCTTTGACCGCATCCTTTATAACAACTGAGCCATTTAAAGAGAATATTTTAATATTGCAATTAATCTCTTTTGAAAAAGAAATATTTATTTCGTTACTGCTTGGGTTGGGATAAATTATTACTCCTATATTAAGTTCTTGTAGGTTATCTGTTCCTTTTAAGCCAGGTTGATGAAAACCTTGTGTAACTATAGAGGATGAAACGTGTGTTTCAATTGCAATTTCACCAATTGAAAACTCTACAATAGAATTAGCGTTTAAAAAGGATGATCCTGAGGTAGAAATTAATTCGGGACTAATTAATTGAGAATGATAAGTGTTCGCTAAAAAAAGAAAAAAAAGAAAAAGGATTTTTTTAAAAAAAAACATATTTTAAAGATAGGAACTATTTTTTGAAAAAGAGCTTTTTTAGGTCTACAGCATCACTCGCCTTGAGTTTTCCCGAAAGAATTAAACTTAGCTCTTTTCGCCTTAAGGCTCCATCATGTCGTTTTTTCTCTTCATCAGACTCCGGAATTATTTCGGGAACTTGTATTGGGCCTCCGTTTTGATCAACCGCAACAAAGGTGTATATGGCCTCATTGCATTTTTCTTTCTTTCCTGTGACATGATCTTCTACATAGACGTCTACAAAAATCTCCATCGAAGAATAAAAAGCCCTAGAAACTTTTGACTCAAGCGTTACAATAGAAGCCTGTTTTATAGGCTTTTGAAAAGAAACATTGTTTACTGATGCCGTAACAACGACTCTTCGGCAATGTCTGTGAGCAGAGACGCTTGCAATTTCATCCATCCATGCAAGTAATTGCCCGCCAAATAAATTACCTAAGGTATTTGTGTCGTTTGGTAAAACGACTTTTGTTGCAACCGCAACAGTGTTTTTTGCATTTATTTTTTTCATGAAAAACAAATTTACGGTTAGTTTTTGAACATTTGAAAAAACAAGGTGTTAATTTATTATGCAAACTAAATGTAAAGATGTATTCCTGCATATATTTAAAGTATTATTACGAGGTAATATTAAAAAAATATCATATTTTAGTGCGCCGACAAACCGACCTTAAAAAGCTAAACATGAAACAAATCAATTTTTTAATTTTATTTTCTTTCTTCCTTTATACATTTTCATACGCTCAAAATAAAAACACTTTTGATCCTTCTAATGCAAGAATTGGCGAAGATGTAGAATATTGTCATACGCACAAAAAAATGGCTCAACTTAAAGCGAACGACGCATACAAAAAGATGCAGGAAACAGTAGAGCAAGAGTATGAAGAAATAGCAAAAGAAAAGCCTTCACTAGAAAAGGGAGTGGTTTACACAATTCCAGTTGTTTTTCATGTTTTACATAATGGTGGAATAGAAAACATTTCTGATGATCAAATTGAGGATGCTATTTCTATATTAAATAGAGATTTTAGGTTGCAAAATGCAGATGCGGCAAATGTTGGCAGTGAATTTCAAGGTATGCCAAGTGATGTAGAAGTTGAATTTGCACTTGCCAAGAAAGCTCCTAATGGAGACTGTTTTAAAGGTATAACAAGAACCATGTCTCCTATAAGCTATGATGGTGTAGATGGGTCAGTTCAGGTGACAACCATTAGGTACAACAACGATGTTTATCAGGGTACTTGGAAAGGGAATAAATACCTTAATATTTTTGTTTGTGGAGAAATTGGTGGTGCAGCTGGATATACTACAAATCCATCAATTTGGAGCTCTCAAAGCATGACAAATGGAATTTGGGTCCTTCATGAGTATGTTGGTTCTATTGGCACATCCTCCACAGGAAGAAGTAGAACGTTGACGCATGAAGTTGGCCATTGGTTAAATCTAGAACATACCTGGGGACCAAATAATAACCCTGGAAATGCGAGTAGCTGTGGAACTGATGATGGGGTTGACGATACCCCAGATTGCATAGGCGTTCAAGCTTGCCTGTTAACCTCAAATACATGCTCAGGGGATAATTCCTATTGGGGGTATAATATTAAAGATAATGTGGAAAATTATATGGACTATTCTTATTGTTCTAAAATGTATACAGCAGGTCAGGTGACAAGAATGAGAACCGCTCTTCAATCAACAAGCACAGGGAGAGCAAATTTGTGGCAATCAAGTAATCATGCTGAAACAGGTGTTTCAGGAGCTCCTTATTTGTGTGCTGCAGACTTTTCATCTGATAAAAAAACTGTCTGTATAGGTGAAAGCGTTCAGTTTCAAGATGATTCATACAATACAGCCACATCATGGTCTTGGAGTTTTCCATCTGGAACACCAGCAACCTCGACTTCTCAAAATCCAACCATTTCTTATTCTCAGCCTGGAGTTTATCCAGTAACATTGACAGCGAGCGATGGAACATCTTCCATAACAGAAACAAAAAGCTACTATATTAGGGTTCTTCCTGCGCCAACATGGATTCCTTATTGGGAGGGCTTTGAGCCATATAGCTCTATTAACAATCTGAGTCATTGGGATGTTTATAATCCGAACAACAACAATGGGTTTGAATTAGAATCTTCTTTTGGACATTCTGGTTCAAAATGCGTTAAACTTTTAAATTATGGAGAACCGGATGGAAATATTGATGAGCTTTCTTCTCAGAACATAGATCTTTCTGTTGTCCCTCAAACTGGATCTGTAACTTTAAGTTTTAGGTATGCCTACAGAAAAAAGTCTTCGTCTAATTATGAATATTTAAAAGTGTTTATATCTCCTGATTGTGGAGATACTTGGGTACAGAGAAAAACTCTTGGAGGTTCGCAGCTTTCCCCTCAAACATCTACAAATCCTTCATGGGCTCCAGCTAGCACTAATGATTGGACAACAGTACACATGGTTAATGTCACTAGCAACTATTTCACTTCTAATTTTAGAATGAAATTTAGATTTGAATCTAATGAGGGAAATAATTTTTATCTAGACGATATTAATTTATATGAGGGTTCTTCTTCTAATGATATTGTTGTTGGAATTAATTCTGAATCTAATGAAATTGATCAGATAGAATTATATCCAAATCCTGTAGAAAACAATTTAAATATTAAATTTTCTATAGCGAATACACAAAAAATATTTTTTAAAATAAAAGACACTAAAGGAAAAGAAATAGAGAGTCAAGAGATTTTTGCGAAACAAGGAAGTAACTTGATCGTTTTGCCAACCGATAAAATTACATCAGGAACATATTTTGTAGAGCTATTTTTAGAGAAGGAAAAAAGAACGTTTAAATTTGTTCATAAATAGAACTTTAAATTAAATTTGTGGCATAATTGATATTATTTCAACTATATGAAAACACTACAATTTAGACAAGCGTTAGGAGAGGCGATGAGTGAAGAGATGCGAAGAGATGAAAATGTTTTTTTGCTTGGAGAAGAAGTTGCGGAATACAATGGAGCTTATAAAGTTTCTCAAGGAATGCTGGATGAGTTTGGAGAAAAAAGAGTAATAGACACACCAATAGCAGAGCTTGGATTTGCGGGTATTGCTGTTGGTGCATCAATGAACGGATTAAGACCAATTGTTGAGTTTATGACTTGGAATTTTGCCATTCTTGCTGCAGACCAAATAATTAATAGTGCTGCAAAAATGCTTCAAATGTCTGGGGGACAATATTCTTGCCCAATTGTTTTTAGAGGTGGAAATGGAACCGCAGGCCAACTAGCAGCGACTCACTCTCAAAGTTTTGAGGCATTTTACGCACATGTTCCAGGGTTAAAGGTCATTACTCCCTCTAACCCAAGAGACGCGAAGGGGCTTCTTAAATCGGCCATTAGAGACAATGGGCCAGTTGTTTTTTTGGAATCAGAAAAGATGTATGGAGATAAAGGAGAGGTTCCTGAGGGAGAGTTTTTAATTCCAATTGGGGTTGCAGATGTTGTCAAAAAGGGGAAAGATGTTACGGTTATTTCATTTGGAAAAGTGGTAAAAGTGGTCAAAGAGGCCATGGAAGTTTTAGAAAAAGAGAATATTTCTGTAGAATTGATAGACTTAAGAACAATTAGACCAATAGATTATGCAACAATTGTGGAATCTGTTAAAAAAACAAATCATTGTGTTGTTGTAGAAGAATCATGGCCGCTAGCATCTATTTCTTCGGAATTAGCCTACCATCTTCAACATTACGCTTTTGATTATTTAGATGCCCCTGTTTATAGGGTAACTCAAACAGATACGCCATTTGCATTTTCTCCCACATTAATAGACGCAGCTCTTCCTGGTGTTGATAAAATAATTAAGGGAATTAAATCTTGTGTTAATAAGCTTTAATAGCTACTCTGTAAGATACTCAAGTCTCATCGTAATGCTCGCTGTTTTCAATTTAGAACTTGTGTTATAGGTTCCTCCCCAAGAATAATCATCGGAAGAATTTCGTCCGGTTATTTGAAAAACACCCATAGTTGCTTTTTTTAAAATTCCAAGATTAGCCCCTGCATTGACAGCAATCGTTTTTGCTCTGTTTTTTGCATCCTTAGTTGCAGATGCAATCATTTTTATTTTAAGGTCAGCGAGTTTTGTGTAATAATAACTCGGAGCATATGAATTTATTTCAATATCGCTAGTTATTAGTTCTGTTATTTTTCTTGATACATCTTCGACAAGATTCACTTTTTTTGATTCAACAGTTACACTTTGAGTAAGCTTGTACCCAGTAAAAATAGAGGAACTTTGTTCTGTTTTTTTGTCATACACCGATTTGTAATCCTTTCTTATTTCAATAGAAGAATAAACCATTTCTTTTTTTGAAATACCTTTATTTATAAGGTGTGCTTCAATTTTTTTTCGATCATATTCTAGCCTAGCATAAGCATCCTTTAAAGAAGTACTTTTTTTTCCAAAAGAAGCTTTCCAAACGATTAAATCCGATTCAAAATCAATGGTTCCAAGTCCTTTAACTGATATAGAATTGGTTTTTTTAAATTTTGATTTAATAGAGCTTCCAAAGAAAAAGGAAGCAATAATAATAGATACAGAAGCAATGGATACAGCAATATAGGTTTTCATGAAGCTTAGTTTTTATACTTTACAATAAAAGTAACCTGTTTTTTGTCTTTGGTTACGTTTAAATGAAAAAAAATTAACAAAAAAATAACAAGTCTTAATTAATAGATGTATAAACCTGTAAATCAAGCAGTTAAAAAATACTGGTTTAGGGATTAAGATGTATTTTTCAAAAAAAAGGAGAGGTAATATTTTTTTTACGAAATTTGGCATAGTTATAGAATTTTCTGTCTACAACAAAAACAAAATAGTATGAAAAAAATTTACTTGGTATTGCTTGCAACTTTTATGTTAACCTTTGTCAAAGGGCAAAACTTAAATCACCTTAATTATGACCTTTCTTCCAAATGGTTTTTTGGAATTAATGGAGGGGCAACATGGAGTACAACGGATGTGGATGATAAGTTGGATTTAGGCTGGGGCTTAACTCTTGGGCGATCTTTTAATTATAATTATGGAAAAGTACTTTCTTTTGATCTTAGAGGGAGATATTTAAGAGGTTTTTGGTATGGCCAAGACCTTGACACGACTAGCTTGGATTCTTATCAAGGCGGAGCGCTTTCTGGTTATTATGCCGACACATTGGGATATACCGTAAATAATTTCCAAGCGGATCTACATCGCTTGTCTTTCGAATTAGTAATTCATCTCAATTGGTTAAGAGAAAAGACAAAGTTTGATCCATATATTTTTGGAGGAGCAGGTATTACATGGAATCAAACTTATGGAGACCTGTATGACCAAACTTTTCTTAATGAAGAATATGCCTATCAACCAGATGGTTCTATTGGCTTTGGATCCTTGTCTTCTGGAATGGATGGCATATATGACTCTGCTTTAGATGGAAGTAAACAAGGAGAAGATAACTATACGGTCTCTTTCATGCCAAGCCTTGGCTTTGGATTAGGTTATCAGCTGTCTAATAATGTTTCAATAGGCTTAGAGCATAAAACAACATTTACTCTCAAAGACGATTTTGATGGGTATAACAAATTTAATGATGGAACATCACTTGGGATAGAACAAGCGGATAAACGTGCAAATGATTTATATCATTATACTTCTGCTTATCTTCGTTTTCGTTTACCAGGAAAAGGAAATGTTTCTGGACCTTCTCGAGGCAATACTAGCACATCTAATGGATGTAAATCCCCAAAAATTTATTTAGCAAGCGGATTGTATTCGACACTAGATGTTAGAGATTCTGTTTTTACTGCAAAGGCGAAAATAAAATACATGTTTACAGGAGGGGATGTTTTTCTTGTAAATCAAAATGGCGATACCTTAAGCCATGCGTTTAACTCTTCTACCACAAATTTTGAAAGCGCACTTTCTCTTCAGCCAGGAATTAATAAATACGTGCTAACAGCAATTAATGATTGTGGTCAACAAAGCAAAACTTTTACTATAAATTATATAGATTGTAAGGTTGCGGAAATAAATTTGGTTCAGAAAGATCAGAATGAAAGGGATTCTGTTTATATGTTAGAAGCAACACTTATAAATATAACGGATAAAAACCAAATTACTCTTTCAAATAATGGGGTGCCTATTCAAAATTTCACCTACAATAATTTGAATGGAAAATTAATAGCCAATATTTATTTAAGCCAAGGAAAAAACGCTATTTCGATTAATGCTTCAAATGATTGTTTGGCAGCAAAAAAATCAATTTTGCTCGCTTATACTCCTTGTTTGGATCCAAACATATCTTTTTTAGCTCCAACGGTTTCGGGAACGACGGTAAACAATAAGAATTTTGTTTTTAAGGCTCAAATATCTAATTATACCAAAAACAGTGTAAAGTTAACGCTTAACAATACGGAAGTTTTTGATTTTTCTGTTGCAGATTATAGAGGACCAAATGGATCTTTAAGTACCCTTCGAAAAAAGATGGTTTTAAAGGAAGGGGTTAATCAAATTTCTTTGACTGTGGATAATGACTGTGGAAAAATAAGTAAAGAAATAAGTGTTTTTTATGATAATTGCGATGCACCAAATATAACAAGAACCTCTCCTACACGATCTATATTAACAACGAATAAACAAATGATTTCTGTTTCTTTAAAAGTTCAAAACATCCAAAATAAAGGAGAGTTAGAAGTGCAAGTTAATAACAAACCGATAGCGTTTACTTATTCCACTTCTTCTAAAACAATTTCATTTGTGGTTTTTAATGTAACCGGTTCTAATAAAGTTAAAGTTAAGGCAACAAACAGATGTGGTACAGACATAGATAATTTCAGTATAAATTATACTCCTTGCCAATCTCCAACTGTTTCTATAACAAGTCCATCAACATCAAATAACACGGTTAAAAACATTGATTTTTCATATGTTGGAGTTGTTTCTAATCTAAATGGCAGCTCTGTTCAAAACATTACATTAATACATAATGGAATGCAAAAAACGGTTACAAAAACAAATTTAAATGGTGGGAAAATAAAAGTGACAAAAACAATCCAATTAAAACCAGGTACTAATACCATCGTTTTAAAAACGAGTAACGATTGTGGTTCAGATTCAAAAAGCACAACAGTAGTTTATGACAATTGTGTCGCTCCAGAAGTTTCCTTTGTACAGCCTTCTGTAACAGGAACAACCGTTAGTCAATCAAGCTATAATTTTATTTCTAATGTGTCCAACATGAATGGAAATAAATCTGGAATAAATGTATTGCTTAATGGAACTGCTATTCCATTTAATTTGAATCAAAACAAAATAAGTTCTTCGTTTAACCTTAAAAAGGGAGTAAATTCAATAGTTATATCCGCGATTAATACTTGTGGAAGTGATAGCAAAACGATTTTTATTACCTACAAAAGTTGTATAGCTCCAGTTGTAACCATTGCTTCCCCAATTAATAATCAAACAACGACTAGTGGAACGTTTATTCTTCAGGCACTAGCAACGGGTGTGAGTTCTAAACAAAATGTTGTCGTTAAATTAAACAATACACCTATTCCATTTAACTTTATAAATGGAGCTATTTCTGCAACAAGAAACTTGTCTTCTGGCTTAAATGTTTTTATTATTACTGCGACAAATAATTGTGGTTCAGATATTAAAAGTGCTAGCCTAACGTATAACGATTGCACTTCACCAGTAGTATCTATTTCTTCTCCAGCAAATGGATCGGTTACTACTAGTCAAAGTGTTTCGTTTTCGGCAAATGTACAGCACATGCCTTCTTCGTCTGGCCTAAGTTTAAAAGTCAATGGTGTTTCTAAAACGTTTACTTATTCTAATGGAACTGCAAGCGCAAACTTGTCATTATCTACTGGCTTAAATAATGTGGTATTAAGCGCAACAAATAGTTGTGGATCGGATGCGAAATCGATAAACTTAACGTATAACGATTGCACTTCACCAGTAGTATCTATTTCTTCTCCAGTAAATGGATCGGTAACTACTAGTCAAAGTGTTTTGTTTTCGGCAAATGTACAGCACATGCCTTCTTCGTCTGGAATAAGTTTGAAGGTGAACGAAGTTTCTAAAACATTCACCTATTCTAATGGCATGGTAAGTGCAAATCTAATGTTGTCACCTGGAAATAATAGAATAAAAATTAGTGCATCAAATTCTTGTGGAAGTGATGAAAAGCAGATTAGTGTTAAATTTAGAAACTGTATTTCGCCCGTGGTAGCGATTAATTCTCCGGTAAATGGGCATGTTACAACGACTCAAAACATTTCGATTGTTTCAGCAATTCAAAACATGGAAACATCGTCTGGTATTTCATTAAAGCTAAATGGACTTGTTAAACCATTTAATTTTTCAAATGGGACATTAACCGCGAATGTTGATCTTGTTTTGGGAATGAATACCATAGTGGTTTCTGCAAACAAACCTTGTGGATCTGACTCTAAAACAATAAATGTTACCTATGATGATTGTATTGCTCCGGTTTTAAATTTAAATAACCCAAGCTCAAATAATACCACCGTTAACAATGCAAATTATACCGTGCAGATGAGTATGTTAAATTACATGTTTGGTCAAACAAATGTTAGTGTAACAATGAATGGCTCAAACGTCCCTTATGTAATTGAAGAAGGAATAATTGAAAGCGATGTTACACTTACTAATGGAACAAATGTATTTGTATTTACCATGACAACACCATGCGGAAACGTTACGCAAACAGTTACAATTCTATATAATTGCAATTCCCCAGCAATAAATTACATCGTCCCAAACTCTAACACGGTTGTTAATTCAACTACCTTTACCTTAAAGGTTGGGGTAACTGGAGTTAATTCCTCTCAAGATATCGTTCTTAAGATTAATGGGGTTACGCAATCATTTACCTTTGCTAATGGTGTTTTAAATGCTTCTCCAACTATCCAAAATGGAATGAATTATGTGGAAATAATTGCTACGAATTCATGTGGTCAAAGCAATGGAAACATCACGGTTCAAAATTCTTATCGCGATAATAATAAGTCGACAAACTCCAATGGAGGGGGGAAAACAGAAGCACCAAGCAAGCCTTCTAAACAACAATCTCCGTCTAAGCCATCGTCTAAACCAAAGTCGACTTCCAATCCATCGTCTAAGCCAAAGTCGACATCTAAGCCAAAGTCGACTTCCAAGCCATCGTCTAAGCCAAAGTCGACATCTAAACCAAAGTCGACTTCCAAGCCATCATCTAAGCCAAAGTCAACATCTAAACCAAAGTCGACTTCCAAGCCATCGTCAAAGCCAAAGTCGACATCTAAACCAAAGTCAACACCAACAAATAAAAAGATATCTGAAAAAGAGGGGGGGAAATAAACTCCCTTCTTATTTGTTTATTAGTTATTTAACAACTTTTTCAGTTGAATTTATTATCTTCGCCAACTAAAATTTAAGTAATGGCTATTATTGGTAAAATTCGTGATAATTCCGCTTTAGTTGTAGCGGTTATAGGTCTTGGGTTATTTGCATTTTTGTTTATGGACATGAAATCCTGTGGCGGAGCACCTCAACAAAACATGGAGTTAGGTTCTTATAAGAAACAAAACCCTTCCCTTTTTTCCTCCAAAAGAGAAAAAGTAGACCAAAAAGCATATCAAAAGGCAATGGTTACTTTCCGACAAAATGTAGAAAGCCAAGTTGGCCAAGAATTTCAGCAAGAAAAAATTTCTAATGAGCAAAGTCTAGGTAGAGAGCTTTCCTCTGAAGAATTTGCAGCTTTACGAGATAAATATATTACAAAGCTTCAGGATCAAGTTAAAAACATAGATGCTCAGGTTTGGGCATTTGTTTTAGATTCGACAATTGTTTCGCAAGAATATGATGCTCTTTCTTTGGTAGTTGATAACAAAAAAGAATTAATGTCTTATTTAACAGCTACAAATGGGTTTCCTGTTTTAGCTGAGTTTAAACAAAAAGGATCTCAATTTTTGGACTCTTTAGGGAATATCGATACAACTAAAGTTAGAAGTTCTGTAAAAGCAATGTCTAAAGCTAAAAAACCAGAAGAAAAGAAAAGGTGGGAGCAAACAAAAACATATTATTCAAAAAATTTACTTAGAGAAAAGTATTTTAATATCCTTAAGCAAGGAATGTATGTCACCAATCTTGAGGCGGAGAATGAATATTTATCTCAAAACAACAAAAAAAGCATTTCTTATGTTTTTAACTCTTATAATGATTTTAAGCCAAACGAGATAAAAGCAAGTGAGTCCGAAGTAAAGGCATATTTTGAGAAGCATAAGTCTGACCCAATATATAAAAATGAAGAAAGAACAAGATCTCTTCTTTATTTTCCAATACCAATTATTCCATCTAAAGAAGATTCTTCAAGAGTTGAAGCGAGTTTAAATGAATTAGTAGCGGATTTTTCTAAAGGAAAGAACGATTCTAGTTTTGTTTCAAAACATCATAATCAGAAGTTTTATTTCCCTAGAATTGTTGCATTAAGAGAAGGAAACCCCAAACTTCAAGAGATTCAACAAAAACAATATCCTTCTTTATCTTATCCGTTTTCAAAGGATAACGATTTTTCCTTGGCAGATTCAGGAAAGGTTATAAATGCTTTCGTTTCAAATGGGCAAATGCATATCGCGAAAATAAATGGAACGACTCCATCATCTTTTGAGGCAAGACACATCTTCATTAATACTAAAGATGTGACAGACTCGGTTCTTTTAATTAAAAAATCATTAAGAGATAGTTTGTTTTCTCTAGCAACATCTGAGAACTTTGATGACTTAATCAAAAAGCATCATGATACTCTAATAGGAGACAATGGTAAAATCAAGCAATTTGATAGAAGCATGCTTATTTTTCAAAAATTAGCCAAGCATATAGATGTGGCTAATATTTCTGTTATTGATACGGTTCAATCGAACTATGGTTATCATATTGTTGAAGTTCTAAAAAGAAGTGAAGAAAGTTATCCTTTGGTTTCATTAATTTCAAAAGATCTTAAGACTAGTGATGAAACAAAAAGAAAAATAAAAGAAGATGCTTACCAATTAATCGAAAAAATAGATACAAAAACTTCGGCGATTAATGAACCTTACAAAAAAAGAATAAAATTTGATACGCTTGTAATGAAGCAAAGATATTCTCCAATGCCATTGGAAATAAACTATAATAGACCCGAAGAAGGAAGTGTTATGAACTTTTCTTCTAAAGTTAAAAATGAGTTAATCAAATTTGCATTCCAGAAAGAAATTAAGGAAGGAACAATTATAGGGGCGCCAATTGACAATAACACGGACTTTATGGTTGTATTTTTATACTCATTAAACAAAAAAGATGAACCAACTATACAAGGGCATTATAATACAGCAAGAGAAGAACTAATTAAAGAAAAGAAGTTTAATGCAACAGTGAAAAAAATAGCCAAAGCAAAATCGCTTAAAGCAATTGCAAGCAATCTAGGAAAAGAGGTCAAAACAGGAGAGGTTAATTTTGCTCAAAATCAAGTTGGCAAAGAATCCCTACCGGACCCAGAAGTTGTGGGGAATATTTTTTCCATGGCAAAAGATGGAGAGCAATCAAAGCCAATAAAAGGAAAGAATGGGGTGTATGTGGTTAGAATAGATAGTACTCAAAAAGCATCCGCCGCAAAAGATTATAATAAAGAGAAAGAAATATTGCTAAATAAAAAAGAACAACAGGTTCAAAATGAAGCAATGCAGGCCTTAGTTAAAAAAGCGGACATAATTGATAATAGAATTCTTAACCAGTTAAACATAGTTAGAGAAGACGAATCTAGTAGCTACTGGATTTGGATTGTTATAGGAGCAGTTGTTTTGCTTGGTGGCGGTTTTTTCTTCTACAAAAAAAGACAAGATGGGCAAAAGAATGAAAGCCTACGTGTCGGTAACGAATGATTTAAGTACTGATAATCGCGTAAATAAAATATGTGCGTTTTTAATTGAAAATGGCCATGAGGTAATTTTGGTCGGAAGAAAACGCAAAGACAGCCTAGAATTAAAAAGAGAATATAAAACCAAAAGGTTTTCGCTTCTTTTTAATACGGGTCCTCTTTTTTATGCAGAATATAATTTTCGTTTATTTCTTTATTTAATAGTCCGAAGAGCAGATATTCTTGTGTCTAATGATTTGGATACGCTTTTGGCAAATTACGCAGCAACTAAATTTAAGATAAATGTAAAATTGTTTTATGACTCTCACGAGTATTTTACAGAATCGGCAGAACTTGTTGGACGTGACCGAGTAAGAAGCTTTTGGTTGGGAATAGAGGCGTGGATTTTACCAAAATTAAAACACGTCTATACGGTTAATGAATCGATTGCTCAGGTATATAAAAAAAAGTATAAAATACCGGTTTCTGTCGTTAGAAACATTCCGTTACTTTGGAAGCCCGAAAAAATTGCTTCCAAAAAAGAGTTGTCTATTCCAGAATATAAAACCATATTAATTATTCAAGGGGCAGGGATAAATGTAAATAGAGGAGCTGAGGAAGCATTAATGGCCATGAAACAACTTGATTCTTGCTGTTTGCTTATTGTTGGGGCAGGAGATGTGGTTTTAAAACTTAAACAAATGAGAAAAGAGGAGAGCCTTCAGGATCGTGTTTTATTTTTTGATAAAATGCCATACCAAAAATTAATGCAATACACCTATCATGCCGACTTAGGTCTTGCTTTGGATAAACCTGTTTGTTTAAATTACAAATTAGCTCTTCCAAATAAAGTTTTTGATTATTTGCATGCAGGAACTCCTATCCTTTGTACAAAATTGGATGAAATAGAAAAGCTTGTTTTGCGTTATAACATTGGTTTTGTAATCGATGAATTAACAATTAGTGGTTTAACAGAAAAAATAAACATGATTTTATCTAATCCAGAAAAACTGGAAGAAATGAAAGAAAATTGCAAGCAAGCTGCAGGCGCTGAAAATTGGGAAAATGAACTTTTATCTCTAAAAAACATATACAAAACCGATGGATAATAAGTCTCTTCATATTGTTTTTTTGGATAATCCATATCCCCCCGATTATGGAGGTGCTATAGACATGTTTTTTAAAGCAAAAGCAATCAAAGAACTTGGTTACAAGTTAACCCTTCATGTTTTTGAATATGGAAGACCTGCAAATAAAGAACTAGAATCTCTTGGAAAGGTTTTTTATTATAAGCGAAAAAAAAGTTTATTTTCATTTTTCTCTGTCCTTCCTTTTATCGTGAAAACGAGACGTTCAAAAGAACTTTTGGAAAGACTTAAATCGGATTCCGATCCAGTTTTATTTGAAGGATTACACACTTGTAGATACCTTTCCAAATTAAAAGAAAAACAAACCTTAGTTAGAACGCATAATATTGAGCATGATTATTACAAAGAACTTAGTGCAAAAGCTTCTTTTTTTAAACGAATTTACTATTTGAGTGAAGCCAGAAAGCTAAAGCTATTTGAAAAAAAATTAAGAAGAGCAAACTATCTATGGGTTATTAGCGAAAAGGATTATGCGCATTTTAAGAAAATTAACCCTTCTTGTTTTATTTTACCTCCATGCTTTGAAATTGAAAGTCAAGTCGAAAAATGCCCGACCAAACCTTATGTTTTATTTCATGGAAACTTGTCGGTTGAAGAGAACAAGGCGGCAATTTATAAAATAATGGACGCTTGTTTTGATTTAGATTATACCGTTGTTATTGCTGGAAAAAATCCAGACGCTGAACTGGAGCAAGAGTTAAGCAAGTTTCCAAACTTTGAGTTGCATGCAAACCCAACAAGTGTGGAGCTTAAAAAGCTAATAAACCAATCGCAAGTGCAGCTATTAATTACAGGACAAGCAACCGGAGCAAAGCTTAAGTTGATTATTGGTTTGTGTGGAAATGGACAAGTTGTTGCTAACGATAAAATCCTTGAAGGAACCACGCTTTCTTCGTATTGTATTCCAATTGATGACTCTTCTAACATGAACGAAGTTATTTTAAATGCATTTAGAAATGAGCTTAGCGAAGAAGAGCACCAAAAACGAATAGCGTATTTAAAAAACTACTACAATATTCAAAAGAATGTAGAGTCTTTGTTAAATCTCCTTAATAAATAGAATTTTCTTTCTCTTTTTAATCACTTTTATTTAGATTTGTACTCACATCGCGGGGTGGAGCAGTTGGTAGCTCGTCGGGCTCATAACCCGAAGGTCATAGGTTCGAGTCCTGTCCCCGCTACTAAAGACGACTCATCGGTATTTTTTATCGGTGAGTCTTTTTTTTGACCCTCTGTGTCCTTTGTCAAGTATAAGATATAGAAAATTTATTATCAAGAAAATTAAGTTCGATATTCAACAAAAAAAGACCCTCATAATGAAGGTCTTTTCAATTAATGTGGCATTAATTTAGATCATTGTCAAAAATAAATCTATCGAAATATCAATCCTTAATGCATCTACAAGAAGAGCCAGCTGCCCGAGCGCCAGGACCTATTGAACCACTGTTACTGTTGGAGCTGAATCCGAGGTAGGAAGAAAAAGTGCCATCAACCGTACTGGTCCAATAGTGGCCATGACCACCATTAGTGTGTCCTCCACTCGAATGACTACGACTTCCCGCCATAGGCAATTTAAGGGGTGAAGCTAAAGCTCCTGCAGCATCGTTACTACTCCAACTTAGGCGTTCTGCATTGAGTTCTGCTTGGGTTGGTAAGCGATAACCGCTTGGGCATGGATTATTAATGCCATTTAAACCTTGCCATAAGTTATGGTTTTGAGGGATGCGCCAATCATTTAGGGTGCCACTACCAGTGATGGCTTGTCCTCTGATTTGTAATCCATGTGCCGGTTGGTCTATGGAGCTTAGTACGTTAATACCGCCACTTACGGTACTACAGAAGGAACCGCCACAATTAGTTACAATTTGATGGCCATCACTTCTTCGGCCCCATTGGTATAAATCTCCATAGGCTAATGCATCATTTGAGCTGGTTGCTGCTTGAGTAGCCCCCAAGTTTCTATCCATCCAAATTTCTCCAGTTATTGGATTTGTTACATCAATTATTACTGTTGGACCTTGAGGACCGAATACAGAGCCTCCGGGGTATTGGGGTGTGTAAGTACAAGACCCATCATCTATGGTTGCTAATGGATTATAATTTAATGCTGTAGAATCTGTACAACCAAGAACAACAGGCGTATAAGTACAAGATCCATCATCGAAATTAGCAAGGGAGTTATAGTTGTCAGCTAATGTATCAGTACATCCAAAAATAATTTGAGAAGTAATTACCGTAACTATCGAATCAAGAGTTGAAACCAACTGAGTTAGAGAATCAATAGTATTACAACAAACAGTATCAACACCTGCTGGTCCTTGAGGACCTATTGCACCAACTGCTCCGTCATTTCCTGCTGGACCTTGTGGACCTGTTGCTCCCTGCGGTCCTACTGGGCCTTGACCATTGCCTGATGTTTTCGCGTACAGTGCATACGGCACACTCATCAATTGGCTTGTTCCCATCACAGCATAACTTGTTCCACCGCTAACATCAACCGCTGTTTCAATATAATAAGGTCCCGCTGACCAGTCTATTGTTGTGAAATCTCCACTTACAACTGTTCCATTACCTATTTCAAGGTTTACCAAACCATAGGTGTTTGTTGTTGGTGCAAATGTTTCTTGATAAACTGTTGTGCCCCCAATAGAACCCTGTTGGATGGTCATTTGCATACCAACCGCTTGATTGGTTAAAATGAAGTTTCCAGCATCTCTTACCACTGCTTGGTATTTAAAGCCTTCTGGCGCTTGTCCGAATGAGCTTAGTGCTATTGTAGTTATTGTAACTAATGCTAATAATATTTTTTTCATCTTATTGTGTTTTGATAAGTTTAAATGTTTTGAGATTTTGTGTTTGGTTATTCAAGATTATTGAATAGCTACCTGGAGCCAATTGACCTACTTTAACGGGTGTTTGGTCTGCGGAAAGAATGTCCTGTATTAGGAGTTTTCCCTGTGCATTATAAAGCGTGTATCTCACATTCTCAAACGAGCTTGTTCTAATGTTTAATACTTCTGATGTTGGGTTGGGAAAAACGGAGGCCTCGAAGCCAGGAGAATAATCCTCCATTCCGACAAAGTTCCAGTTCGTTTGATGGAAACCTTGCGTAAAGTCGACAGTGCCATCGGTTCCTGTGTTTATCACGACCTCTCCTATGGTGAAGTTGATATTCGCACTTGTATTGGAGTAAGAATCTCCTTGCGTGGATAAAACTTCTTGTGCTGAAACAGCTATGGTAGAAAGAAGTGAAAATAAAAATAGCGTTCCTTTCTTCATGTGAAAATGTTTAAGAGAAAAAATGGTTTATAAAATTCTTTCCATGGGTTTAAAAGGGGAGTAGTAAAGGGTTTATTGACAATTACATGTAGTGGTAATTTGCTGTTCGAATCCTGGCATTCCTTGAGACACTGTATTTGTTCCTTCAAGTTCGTTCTGTTCATCTTTGTCACATGATTCAACGGAAAATTCTTGAGTTAAATCTGGCATTCCTGTTTGTGAAGTAACTGATGTGCATTCACAGCTTTTACATTTATTGCATGAGCCTATATTACTTTTATACATTGTTAGCCACTTTTATTTTTCTTCTTGCATCTGTCTTGTGGTCTTAAGAATCATTTTTTTCGGAAACAATGGCACTAGGGATAACTGAATCTTCTGTGATCTTGATGATACGGAAACTATATCTAGTTTTCCTTTAATCATTGCATTATAACCATCTTCTGCAACGCTTCTAGCGGAAGCAGGGTTGCTGAATATTGCTGTTTTATCTACACCTGATGTTTTGGCGAAACCTGTTTCCGTGGCTCCTGGCAACAATGCAGTTACTGTGATGTTTTTGTCATGTAGTTCTTCTGCTAATGCATTGCTGAAAGATGACACATATGCCTTAGATGCAAAATATACAGCTTGTAATGGTCCTGGTATTAATGCAGCAGTCGAAGAGGTATTTAGAATTTTACCATTATTTCGAGCGACCATGCTTGGCAACAAAAGGTAGGTCAGCTCTGTGAGTGCAATCATATTGAGGTTAATCATTTGCATTTGCCTATCCCATGGAAGTTCATGAAACTTTCCAACCAATCCAAAACCTGCATTATTCATTAAATAGTCTACTTGTATACCTATGGACTTAACCTCATTTAACAATTCTTTAGCGGCTCCAATTTCGCTTAAATCTTTCGCGATTGTGCTAACTTTTACGCCATACTTTTTCTCCAATTCGTCTTTCAATTCATTTAATTTGTCTTGTCTTCGGGCTACTAATATTAGATTACCACCTTTTTCTGCGTGAATAGTTGCTAATTCTTTTCCTATTCCACTACTTGCTCCTGTTATTAATGCTGTGTTTATCATTGAGTTCTATTTTTGTTTTTTGAATACAAATCAAAAGTAGATTCTTTAACATTGATTGATTAACACTAATAAAGGCAGGTTCAACACAAATTACTGAAATTGAAAAAGGAATCTGATTAGCTTCCTTTTATTTTAATTCATTTGTCGAAATTCTTGGGGTGTTTTGCCAGTTTTCTTTTTGAAAATTCGACCAAAATAATGTGGGTAATTAAAACCTAATGAATAGGCGATACCACTTACAGATTCTGTTGAACTTAGCAGAAGGTGTTTAGCTTTTTCAACTAAAAAATCATTGATATGTTCTTTTGCTGATCGCCCAGTTTCTTTACTTAGTAAATCACTTAGATAATTTGCAGAAAGGTGACACTCACTAGCCAAATACTCTATAGTGGGTTGGCCTGATTCAATAAGTTCATAGTTTTTGTAATAGTTTTTAAGAAGTGATTCAACTTTCGACAAGATATCAGAATTCTGAGCAGAACGTGTGTTAAACTGTCGCTGATAAAATCGCTGGGAGTAATTAAGCATTAGTTCAATATTCGAAACCAACACTTGCTGACTGTGATTGTCGATACGCTCATTAATTTCATCCCTAATTAAATCTACGAGATTGCTGAGAACAAATTGTTCTTTTTCAGATAAATGAAGAGCCTCATTTACTTCATAATTGAAGAATGTGAAATCGTCAACTTTAGAGGCTAATTTGGTGTTTCTTAATAAGTCAGGATGAAAATAAAGCATCCAACCTTTTACCTCATTTAACTTTTGGACTTTTGTGACCGAAAACACCTGATTGGGTGAAGAGAAAAAAAGCACACCTTCGTTAAAGTCGTAAGGATTCCTACCGTAATCAAGTCCGCAACTAGCATCTTTCAATGCTATACTATACAAATCGGATGAAATTTTGAGCCCAAGCATTTCTTCTCCAAAAGCAATGTTGGCAGTATCAATAATGGCAATTAAAGGGTGAGTTGGTTTTTCAAAACCTGAACCTTCCAGTAACTGGTTTATAGATTTTATATGTATAATATTCTTCCCCATATTTTGTTTTTACAAACCTATAGATTACAAATTGGATACTTTAACACTAATTCCTGTAAGACTAACACGAATTGCTTTTATTGTGGCTAACGGTGCGTATAAACTAAGTTATTCAATTTAGTTTATACTGTGTTGTAAACTTTTAATTAGATTATTGAATGTTAATTTTTACTTGTATTTCCTTTTCTTTATTTAAGGAAATTTTTGCTATATAAAATCCAGTAGTT
>JAQWKT010000020.1 GCA_029247685.1 Crocinitomicaceae bacterium
ACATCATCCGTAGCAGTACAACCACTAGTTGCATCTGTAACAGTTAATGTATATGTAGTAGTCGCAGTAGGATTTGCAGTAGGATTCGCGGCAGTACCACTACTTAGAGAACCAGAGTTGTTCCAAGCGTAGGTATTTGCACTAGAACCAGAAGCCCCAATACCAGCACCACTAGCATTTGTTACACATGTTTTAGTAAATGCACTACCAGCATTAGCAGAAGGCACTTGCGTATCAACCGTAACAACTACATCATCCGTAGCAGTACAACCACTAGTTGCATCTGTAACAGTTAATGTATATGTAGTAGTCGCAGATGGGTTTGCAGATGGGTTCGCGGCAGTACCACTACTTAGAGAACCAGAGTTGTTCCAAGAGTACGTATTTGCACTAGAACCAGAAGCCCCAATACCAGCACCACTTGTGTTAGATACACAAGTTTTAGTAAATGCGCTACCAGCATTAGCAGAAGGTACTTGCGTATCAACCGTAACAACTACATCGTCCGTAGCAGTACAGCCATTGGAAGATTTTGTTGTAGTTACAGTGTATGTAGTAGTAGAACTTGGGTTCGCTGTTGGATTCGCTGCCGTAGCAGTGCTTAATCCAGTAGAAGGCGACCAAGAGTATGTTACTCCACTTACAGCACTAGCTCCAATAGTAGAACCATTTGCATTAGAAGTACAAGTTTTGGTAAAGTTACTACCTGCATTAGTAGTGGCTGTTGAAATATCTTGAGTGATTGTTATACTTTCTGTATCGGTACATCCGCCAGCAGTAACAGTTACGATATGCGTTCCGGGAGAAGTAATGTTTTGAGTTGCTGAGGTTCCTCCACCATTATTCCAGCTATAAGTACCTCCTCCAGATGCTGTAACACTAATTCCAGTGTTTGCACATGTTACAATTGTGGCGTTACCAGTTTCATTGTTTGTTATTCCGGCGTTTGCAGAATTAACTGTAACAGTTACCTGATCTGTTGAGGTACAACCACCAGCCGTAGCGCTAAGAGTATAAGTTGTTGTTGTTCCAACAGTACATGTGGGGTCTAATACATTTGTGGCACTTAATCCAGTGGATGGAGTCCAAGTTACCACAGGTGTTCCTGGTCCCCATGGAACTGTTAAACCTGAATTTTGAGTTCCTTTTGATTTAGTTGCAACACTCCAGTTTGATAGAGCATCACCATCTGTACTACCAGTTCTTTGAAATGATTGAGCCGAAGATGGAGCGCCTTGATGACCTGCACCAGACCACATAGCACTTACAGGGTAACTTGAGCCAGCCCAAGAAATCGTTCCAGCGGCTGTTACACTTGCGCTAAATCCTGAGCAGTAGAAATCCACAACATTACCATTGTTGTCTAGTAGCATAAGGAAATTAGTATATGATGAAGGTGAACCTGGATTATACATTAAATTATTCCCCCAGTAATTATCATTTGAAGCATCCGTGTAATATTTTACTTCTCCAGGCGTCATTGTTCCAGATAGAGTTGGCGCAGTCTGATTGCAAGCCCAAGAATTGTAAGTGCTATTAGTTACAAGTCTGTATCCAGTTACATCCACGGGAGCACCACCTACATTTTGAATTTCAACAAAATCAGGGCTTCCTGGATCTAACTCTGTTATTTTAAGCAATCCTGGATTATTTACAGTTGCAGTTCCATTAAGTTGTCCATTAGCTTGGTCACATACAGCAGAAAATGTTCCTGCATCAACAACAGGTGCATCTGCTATAGTAACAGTTCCAGCGTTTCTTACACTCGTACAGCCGGATGAAGCAGCATAGTAAGTTGTTGTTGAGGTTAAAGTAGGCGTTGTATAAGAATTTCCTGTATAAAAATTATTTCCTGATGTAGCACTGGTGTACCAATAAGTAGAATAACCTTGAGTGGTGGCTGTTAATGTCTGACTACCTGATGTGCAACTTGTTCCTCCTCCGGAAACAGCACTTATTGTTGCAACACCTTTTTTCACTACATTAGAATAACCAGTGAGACCATTAGAGGCACAAGTTACTCCGAATTTATAATATGTAGTAGTAGTAGCTGTAGAAGAGTATGGAGAAGCTGATGAATTTATACTAGTCCAAGGGCCACTTTGACTAGAGGAGCTATACCAAGATGAGTTGTACCCATTACCGGAGTCTTGGCCTGTAACAGCCATGCTGTGAGATGTACCAGCACAATCATTTGCCCCAGATATAGTGGCAGTTCCACCAGCTGGTGTTCCTGTGCATGCTACTGGTGCTTCAATCAGTATTGTGTAATCTTCCGTTTCTCCATAATTGTAATTTCCACAAGGATTACAATTCCCAGCGCTGTTATAATAACTACCTTGAACACGCATTCTGCTCGTTCCTATTGTAGCGCCAGCAGGGACGACAACATCAACATTGTAAATAGTCTGAGTATTAGATAACACATAACTACCTCCATTTACTTGGTAACATTCTCCTGCATCAGAAAAATCACCATCGCAGTTCCAATCGAGAAAAACATACATCATTTGATTGTAAGAAGATGATCCTCCTGGAGAAACCTGAATTGTATACGCTAAACCTGGGCTCATGATAGTACTTAAGCTTGTTTTATCAGAATAACAAAAATTATACTCAGTACTGCTTCCAGGATTAGTTCCACTAGAAATCGAACCAACGCCGACATAATCGATACCCAGGTAATTACAAGAAGAGGTTGCATTATTAGTACAATAAGTCGCTGGTCCAGAACCACCACCACCAGAAGAAGTAGTGTTTGCAACAGTTGTAGTGACACAACCAGTTGTCTGCCCACAACTTGAATTCGTGTTCCAGTGAACATAATAAGTGCCACTAGATGTACAATTCCATGTTAGTGGGGATGAACCATGAGCAGCAACAGATCCATTGTAGGAACCTTTTCTAATTGTTACATAAGAAGCTGAACTTACAGACATCTGATAGGTTTGACCACTTACAGCACCAGATAAAGTGCTATACTCAGTTCTATAACTACATGTAGAGAAGTTGGCTGAGTTACCTGCAGTCGGAGCTGTAGCAGAACCGTATGAAGAGGTGTTAGTACATTGGGACATTGAGACAGGCGCGTTAAAGAAAAACAACGCAAATAGCATCATAAATGATGAGCATGTACTTAAAATAGTTTTTGAATTTTTTACTTCCAATGGAAGATAGTAATGATTTTTCATGACATTAAGTTTTAAAAAAGTTTGACAGAGTAAATATTGTAATAATTAATCACTTGAAACCACCGTTATTAACATTTCATTGTAGAAAATTAATATTTATAGGGTTTGAGTGATTATTTAAAAATCATCTTCCCCGAATAAATATTGTGGAAGTAACTCGATAACATAAACTCTCTCTGAGTACAAATGTAGTGTAAAAAAAGGATAAAATAAAACGCATAATACAATATTTTATATAATAAAAAATAGAGTTTACTTAATTGTTATGCTTTAATGAATGTGTTTTTTAAGATTGATTTTGTGTAGTGTTTTTGTCTCTTTGTATGTTCTTCAACCAATCTTGATTAAACTCTTGGTTTGCAATTTGGTAGTATTTTAGAGAATAAAGTATTGGAAAATTCCTTTTTTAAAACAAAATAGAAGTTAACATCTAATAGGTATTAGGTGTTTTCGTATAGTGTTCTAAGTGTTTTCACGTAGCATTTATTTTTATAATATTATCTAATTGTAAACTCATATCTATATGTATAGACTATATAAATAGATTAGGGGTTGCCTATTAGGAAAGATTAAATTGTTCTTCAGCGATCTTGGATACATGTTCACCTATTGATAATGAGGCGGTTGCAGCTGGAGATGGTGCGTTTAAAACATGTATAGAGTTGTTTTTTACTTCGATTTTAAAGTCATCTCGAGTGTCTCCATCGGTTGATAATAATAATGCCCGAACTCCAGCTCTGCCAGGTTTTATATCTTCCATGGTTAAGGATGGAATTATTCGTTGAAGTGTTTTTAAGAAGAGTTTTTTCGAAAAAGCACGTCTATATTCATTAATTCCAAAACGAATATTTCCAAAGAATAACTTCCATGTTCCTTTATAGGTAAGTGCATCAATAGTATCCTTAAGGGAAAAAGAGGTTTTGTTATACCCTTCTCTTTTAAAGGTGAAGACCGCATTTGGACCGCATTCAATTTCTCCATCCACCATTCTTGTAAAATGTACTCCTAAAAATGTAAAGTTTGGATCAGGTACAGGATAGATCAGATTTTTCACCTTGTGCTTTGCTTTTTCAGTTAATTCATAGTAATCTCCTCTAAAGCCAACAATTCGCTCTTTAATTTTAACTTGGTCTTTTTTAGCCATTCGGTCTGCTTGTAGACCAGTACAAAATATTAGATATTTCGCGTCAAATGAACCTTTGTTTGTTTTAAGAATGGAGCTGTTTTCTGCTTTTTGAATGTCTAAAACTTCTGTTTCTAGGTACACCTTGCTTTCTCTCTGAATTTTTAGGCCAAGATCTACCATTTTTTTGGTTGCTCCTCTAAAATCAACAATTCCGGTACACGGAACCCATAGTCCTGCAATCCCTTTGACTTCTGGCTCTATTTCTTGAATTTGCTTGGAGTCTATTTTTTTTAATCCTTCGATTTTATTCTCAAGTCCGATGTTGTATATTCTTTCTAGATTTTCAAGTTCTTCTTTATGAGTTGCGACAACGATCTTTCCACACACATCATGTGCGATTTCATGTTTTTTGCAAAATGCAACTAATTCATGCCTTCCTTCAATGCAGTTTTTTGCTTTTAATGAACCAGGCTTATAATAAAGTCCAGAATGAATGACGCCAGAATTATGTCCAGTTTGATGACCAGCAAGTTCTTTCTCTTTTTCAAAAAGAGCAATTTTGAGTTTTGGGTATTTGGTTTGTAGTTTGTAAAAAGTGGCTGCCCCTACAATTCCACCACCAATGATTGCTATGTCGTAATTCATTTAGCTTAAAATAAAGTGCAAACTTACAGATTTATCACTTTATTTTGAATGGGAAACTGTAGTTTTTGATTTGAGACAATAGATTTTCTGCATAAATATCGTTACACAAAAGGATGTAATTGTCTTTTTTCAGGTTTGTTTCTTTGCTTAATTTAAACAAAACAAGATCGCTCCATTTTTTTTTATATTCTTTATTGGCGTTGTTTAGGTTAAAATCATAGGGTTCAATAATTTCATCTGGATTTAAAAGACCATGTTTTCCAGAGAGGATGTAGATTTTGTCTGCATTAATTTTTTTTGAATAACTAACCCAGTTTGTGAAATCCTTTCCTTGGTATAGATCAATTGCTCTACAAGGATTACTTTGCTTTTCTTTAACACATGCAATTAAAACAATTGTCTTCATTTTTTTTCTTTATAAAAAAGCAAAAGAAGAACTGGAAGCAAGGTTAGGTCTAGTATTACTGCAATAAAAAGAGTAGAACTTAAAAGTCCTCCTAGGTTAACGGTTCCTGAAAATGTAGAAAATAATAAAAGTAAAAATCCGCTACAAAGAATAAGGCTAGTAAGAATCATTGCTTTTCCAGTAGTAATATAGGCTCTTTTTAGAGCATAAATTTTGGATCGACCTTTTAGTAGTTCAATCTTAAACTTTCCAAGTAAGTGAATGGTGTCGTCTACAGCAATCCCAAATGCAATGGTGAAAATGATTGCTGTGCTTGTTTTTAACTCAATTCCTAAGAACCCCATTAGCCCACCAATAATAAGTAGTGGAATAAGGTTTGGAACAATGCTAATTAATACCATACGAAAAGACTTGAAAATCAGCCCCATTAATAAAGAGACAATCCCAATAGAAACACATAAACCAATGACTAAACTTCTAGATAAATAGCGAATGTTTTTGTCATATAAATGCGCTGTTCCGGTAAGAATAATTTTATATTTTTTGTCAAGGCCACTTTTGATCAGAAACTCTTTAAAGGCTTTATTCTTTTTAGTTACTTCTATATTTCCTTGATCGGGTATGTTTGCATTAATTCGAAGAATTCTTTCATTTGTATCCATTATGGAATAAATAAACTCTCCTTTGTTTGCCATTTTTAATGGTCTTCTTAGTTTTCGAATTTCTTTTTTGTTTTTAGGAAGGCAAAAGAATTCTGGTCTTCCTCCATGATGGGAGCGGTTTAAAACTTTTAATATTTGACAAAGGGATAGTTTTATGGTTGCTCCATAGTTGTTGCTGAGATAATTCTCAAGAGAGTCCAGGTCATTTAACACTTCTATATCCGTCCATTTTTGAGTGCTATCTTTAAGTTCAAAAACAATTTCTACCGGTCGAATTCCTCCATAATTATCATCTAAAAAATTAAAATCTTGTTTAATTGGCACATCGTCTGTGAGATCATCCATTAAATAATTATTGGTAACAATAAAAGAAATTCCAACACACGATAGAAGAATAATTAAAATAGATATTGCGGATATTTTTTTGGGGTTTCTAATAACAAATACAAACCATTTAGCGAGTCGTTTGGTCCAAAAATCCGTTTTTTTCTTTTTATAAATATATTTTGGAGAGGGGAATAGATAAAAGAGTATTGGTAGACAAAAAATAGATAAAAGATAGGCGAGTAAAACGCCTGTTCCTATGACCAATCCAAAAATTTGAATTGGTTGAACTTTAACAAAGTACAAGGAGAAGAATCCTATAGCTGTGGTAATGGAAGTTAGAAGCGTAGAAACCCCGACTTCTTTGATCGTTATTTTGATGGAATCAAACTTGCTGTAACCCATTCTTAAAGCATCTAAATACCTTGACACAAGATGAATTACATCGGACATGGCAACAATGAAAATAATTAATGGGATAGTGGTTAAGATGATGTTAATGCCAACGCTAAAATATCCGAGTAATCCCAATAACCAAACCAAAGTGCCAAAGACGACAAATTGTGGAATAATAATTCCCCAACCGGATCGAAAAGCGATAAATAAAAACAGTACTACTAAAAGCCCACTTAGTGCTATTGAGACAGCAAGTTCCACATGCATCATGTTAAGGTAATAGCGCTGACCTACCGTTCTGCCGGCAAATCTTACTTTTTCAAAATTGTATTTTTTTGAGATGTTTTCAAGAGCGGAGACCAAAGAGTCGCTTTTCTTTTTTGATAAATAATCATCATGTTTTATGAAAACACAAACTGATTTTGCATCCTTTGCTATAAAGGTGTTGATTAGTTCTTTGGAGTTATAAATATTTATTGAATCGCGTTTGAGATTTATGGAGTCAAAATTTATATAGGGAATTGATTGAGGGGAGAATCCAGGGTAAATTAATTGTTCATTAATACTTGTAATGGACTGAGTGTATTTTATATAAGGTGCTTTTTTTTGTATTTCTTTAGTATAAGCATCTATTTTTTTTAAGAAGTTGAGATCGAAGACTCCCTTTTTGTTTTCGATGGCAATTAAAACAAAATCATTGTCCGAATTAAATTTTTTTCGATGATTAAAAAAATAATCTGCTTCAGGGTCATCTGCAGGGAAGAACTTTTCAAAATCATAGTCAAACTTTATGTTTTTTATTTGTACAGCAAAAAAAACTGTAAGTATTATAAAAACAATTAATCCTAGTGGAGCAAACTTCTTGAAATTTGCTTCCTTAATGTTTTTGAATTTGGAAATCAACCTTAAGTATTTATCACGCAAACATACATAAAAACAATTTATCATTTTAATAAAAAGAGACTAAATAAATAAATTTAAGATAATCTTATTTGCTTCATTATATTCACTAGTTTTGACGAACTTGTTTAAATAGTTTATTAAAATGTTTGCCATGTTTTTAATCACAAACTTTATACTGATTAAATGCGCAAATAAATATTAATATACTTTTACTTATTGTTAAATAAACTTTTGTTACTCAGTAATTGTCTTTCTAATTGTCAGGGATATTTAAAATAATTATAAATACAAGTCTGTATACATTGTCGACCTTTCTTTTGAGGGCGTCCTCCATTATATTTTTTCCAATTTTTTCTTTGTATCTAACCGAAAGGGACTATGGGATTTTATCTATAACGCAGAGCTTGGCGTTGATTATAACGGTAATAGCTGGAATGGGGATCACTAGATCAATGACTCGATTTTTATATTTTGAAGCTGAAAAAACAAAAAATAATCATTCTTCAATTATATACACTAGTTTATTTTCAAGTCTTTCTTTTCAGTTGTTGATTATTTTCCTGATTATTATTTTTAATAAATATATCCCGGATGTTGTGTTAAATGACATTCCTTTTTTTCCATATGTCTTTGTTGCTGTTATAACTATTCCTCTTAATACTTTCATTGAAGTCGTTAGAACATATTTTAAATCTATTCAGGCAGGAAAAAAAGTCTTTTTACTAGATATATTTTTCTTCTCATTTAACATTTTGTTTAATTTATTTTATGTAGTTATTTTAGGATTTGATGTCGTGGGTATTTTTTATGGAGTGCTAACTAATACAATCATTTTTTGCATTATATTATACTTTGTTTTTTATCGAAAATTTAAAATTACCTACAATCCAGATTTACTTTTTAAAATTTTAAGGTATTGCGCTCCTTTAGTGCCTTATACAATTTTAAACATATGTTTCGAAGCCTGTGATAAATTATATTTAAATAGCGAATTTGGAGCTTCTTATTCCGGAATATATTATATAGTTATCGTTTTTGCAGCTGTCTTTTCAGCATTTAAAGAAGCTATAAATACTGCATTGACTCCTTGGGTGTATTCGCACATTAAATCAAATACTAAACTTATTAGATTGGTTGTAAATTGGACTTTTCTTTTGTCTGGTTTTCTAGCAATAACTTTAAGTTTTCTATCAAAAGAAATATTAACAATTTTATCTAGTAATCCAACCTTTATTAAGGCACATATTTATATTCCATTTACTTTGGTTAGTTTTTATCTAATTCTTTTTGGGAATTTCTTTAATATTAAAACATATTATTTCGGAAGGTATACAGATTATTTATTTATAGCAACTATAATAGGACTAGCTACTGAATTAATTGCATGTTATTTTTTAATTCCAAAATATGATATATTAGGAGCAACTATATCAAGGTTAATTGCTTTTGCTGTTCATGTTTTTGTGTTGTTTTATTTTAGTTACAAAGAAGTCGATAAAAGAGAAATGTACGATTATAAATTCCTGTTTATCTGTTGTATAGTAATGTCATGTTTAATTTCTCTTCCATTTTTTATTGACCTAGGCTTTTCCATTATAATCAATATATTGATCAAATTAGGCTTCATATTTTCATTGGTTTTGATTGTTTATGTCTTAAAGAGGAATGAAGTAAATATTTTTATGAAATCCTTTGTTAATTCAATTTTTAAAAGAGGTTCAAAAAAAGACGAAGTAATAAAAACGTAAGATATTTTTTTTACTTAACACATAAAACATTAAATTCGGCAAAATATTTTCAAATAGAATACTATATATGAAGAATAAAATTAAATCTTTAACAAAGAGCATCTTGCTTAAGATACCATATATTAGCACAAAGATTAAAAGATACACCTATATTAATAAGGTGATTTTAGATGCTGGTTATGAGCCAGGGCATTATTATAGCACGGTTCCAAACTTAGATGATTTAAAGAAAAATCAAGATGTTATTTTTCAAGAAAAAGAAATCAAAGACATTGATTTTAATGAAGAAAACCAACTTAAAAATTTAGATGAAATCAAAGATTTTTACCAGGATTATTTATATCATGATGAAAATAGTGACTTGATGAATTATAGGTATAAAAAAGAAGGTGCTTTTTACAGATATTCTGACAGTGTATTTTTGTATTCAATGATTCGGAAATTTAAACCAAAAAAAATTATAGAGGTTGGTTCTGGACATTCTTCTGCAATAATGCTTGACACAAATGAGCATTTCTTTAATAATGATATAGAGCATATTTTTATTGAACCATATTCTGAAAGACTAGAAGAAATTTTAAAAGAAGAAGACTATAAGAAGAATAAAATAATAAAACAAAATGTTCAAAATGTTGATTTAAGTGTTTTTAAATCATTAGAAGAAAATGATATTTTGTTTATCGACTCTACCCATGTATCAAAAATTGCAAGTGATGTGAATTATTTGTTTTTTGAAGTTTTCCCCGTATTGAAACCAGGAGTATTGATTCATTTTCATGATATTTATTATTCTTTTGAATACCCTAAGAAATGGATACTTGAACATCGTTATTTTTGGAATGAGGTGTATGTTTTACGAGCATTTTTAATGAATAATAATAGTTATAAAATAGAAATGTTTAATACTTATTTACAGAATAAAAAAGAATCTTGGTTTAAAACCGAGATGCCAGAATGTTTGAAAGGTTTAGAAAGAGGGGTTGGATCTATTTGGATTAAAAAATACCATTCAGATAGTTGATTAACATCTTCATCTTGTAACTCTTAAAATACTTTCTAATTATTATTTATCTTTACAAAAAAATTACAAAAGAAATGAGAAAGAATGTTATTGTTTGTGGCGCGGGAGGCTTTATTGGTAGCCACCTTGTAAGAAGGCTTAAAAACGATGGATATTGGGTTAGAGGTGTCGACATAAAACATCCAGAATTTAGTGAATCTGCTGCCGATGACTTTGTGATATGCGACTTAAGAGATCAACATAAATATAAGAAGCTATTTGATCGTCAAATTGATGAGGTCTATCAGCTTGCTGCCGATATGGGTGGTGCGGGATATCTTTTTACAGGTGAAAATGATGCCGATGTAATGCATAATTCGGCACTTATAAATTTAAATACTTTGGATAATTGTAGAGAGTTCAAAGTTCCTAAGGTTTTTTATTCTTCTTCTGCGTGTGTTTACCCAGAATACAATCAAATGGATCCAACTAATCCGAAATGTTCTGAGGATACTGTTTATCCGGCTGAACCAGATAGTGAATATGGTTGGGAAAAATTATTTAGTGAAAGAATGTATCTGACATATGAGAAAAATCATGGCATTAATGTGAAAGTTGGTAGATTTCATAATATTTATGGACCTGAAGGGACCTGGGAAGGAGGCAAAGAAAAAGCTCCGGCTGCGATGTGTAGAAAAGTTGCAATGGCAAAAGATGGAGATAGCATAGAAGTTTGGGGGGATGGAAAACAAACAAGATCTTTTTTACACGTTGAGCAATGCGTTGAAGCAATTATAAGACTTATGAATTCCAAAAATTTTAATGGTCCTGTTAACATTGGTTCTGATGAAATGATTAGCATTAATGAACTTGCAGAAATGACAATAAAAATTTCAGGAAAAAATATATCTGTAAATAATCTAGTAGGCGACGAATTTGAAAAGAAATATGGACATAGATGTCCAATAGGAGTTAATGGAAGAAATTCTGATAATGCATTAATTAGCAAAGAATTGGGGTGGTCTCCTCATTATCCGCTAAAGGATGGAATGAGCAATGCTTTTGAATGGATAAATAAACAAGTTCAATCAAATAAAACAGAAAGTGCTTAATAAAACCTTTGAAAGATTAATTTATTTAAGCCTTATCATAAATATTTTTATTGTAAAGCTTTTTATAAGTGTTTTAACTAAAATAATACAGATTTTACCGATTAAACCACAGAAAGATTTAGGGGTTTTTCTACATTCTCCTAAATACTCAGATGGTTACTATAGAAGATTTGAATATTATTTTAAATCCTTTGACAAGGATGGTATTAAATATGATATTTTTTGTCACTATGAGGAAGGATATATAAAGAAAAGGCTTAATAACTCAAGGGTAAATCATTATATTCTTTACCATCAAATTTTATGGAAAAGGTTTTTTCAAGTATTACAGGCAAAAAAATATAAATCTGTAATTATTCAAAGGTGTTTGTTTCCATTATATCCAGATTATAAAACTCCTTTTTTTGAAAAAAACCTACGTAAATTAAATAAAAACATCATTTTAGATATTTGGGATCCAATTCATATTTGGAGTCCTAAATTAACCTATTCAACATTTAATTTTGTAGATAAGGTTTCTGTTAATGTTTCTGAACTAAAAGATGTATATAAGGAATATTTTAATCCAAACCAGATATACATATGGCCTATCTCAATTAATCCAGAGCTTTATATGCCTAAGACTCATTTTGAATTAAATAATCCTATAAAATTGTTTTATACAGGAAATCCTGGAAATGTAAAGATGTACTTAAAACCAATTATACCAATTCTAGAAAAATTAAATGAAAAAATACCAATAGAACTTAATGTGATTAGTTCATCAGCACCTGTTTCCAAAAAAATTAATATAAACCATTATAAATGGGATAATGAAGTGTTGAAAAAATTAATTTCTGAATGTGATTATGGAATATATCCAAATTTTAACGATGAAAAAAACTTCACTGTAGCAGGTAAAGTACTAGACTACATGACTACTGGGTTGCCAATAATAGGTGCAGGTTATGGCCTGCCTAAAAAAATTGATATAGAGAGATCTATTTTTAAATTAAATAAACTTGAAGATTGGGAGGGTAAATTAGAGAATATTTTGCAGTCAAATATAGTTGAAAGAAAACAAAAAGCTGAGTATGCTAGGGAATTTGTTTTAAATGATTTATCTATAGAAAATGGATATTTAGAAATTATTAAATTGATCAAAACTTGACATCTGAGACTATTAAAATTGCTGTAATAATTCCATGGTCTGTTGACAGAGATAGTAGAGCCAGAAGAAGCATTAAAGAAATGGCTAAATATGGAATCGTAGATGTGTTTTATTTGCCTTATTCACAAGAAGATAAGTCGATAGATTGGAAATATTCATCCAATATATTTTTCCATCCTTTAGAGAAACCTAAAGATAATTTGTATTCTAGATTAATAGAGAATTCTTTTTTTTATTTAAAACATTCTTATTTTATAAGTTATGTGCTATCAAAAAAAATAGATTATGATATTATTTATATTCATGATCTTATATCTGGGCATATTGGAATTTCTTTAAAAAAAGCATTAAAATGTAAACTTATATATGATGTGCATGACCTTTACATTGAAACACTAAATCAACAGTTTCCCGTTTCTGAAAATGGAAAAATGAAATTCAAACATTATTTAATGTATAAGATAATGGTGTTTTTGGGTAAAAAGCTTGAACATAAGGTTGTAGATAAATCAGAAATTGTTTTTACGGTTAATCATAGTTGTATGGAATATCTCCAAACTAAATATCAAAGTAATAAAATTTTATATTTCAGGAATTTCCCTGAATATAGAAATCTACCAAAACAAAACAACAATTTAGCTGAAAAAACCTTATCAAATCCAGATATTAATTTTGCTGTATATATTGGAAGTATTGCAAGAGGGCGCCAATTGAAAAATATTGTGAATAGCGCACCATATCTCAATGAAAACAATGTAATTGTAATTATAGGAGATGGGGTTATCAAAAGTGAATTAATTAAAATTGCAGAAGCAAATAAAACAATAAATAATAAAATATTTTTTTTAAGTTCATTGCCTTACGATAGCTTATTTGAAACTATAATTCAGGCTAAACTTGGATTGATGATGCTGGACCCCATTAATAAATCTAAAGAATATGCGCTGGCAAATAAAATTAGTGAGTATATGTTATGTGGAATAACTCCATTATTATCAAATCATATTGAACACAGGAAATTAATAGAAGAAAACGATGTGTGTTTCTTAATAAATTCTTATGAACCAACAGTTATTGCTCAGCGAATTAATGAGATTTTTTTAGAGCCAAAAATATTAGATAAGAAATCTGCAAATTCAAGAAAAGCATTTGAAAAGAAATATAATTGGGAAATTGAAAAACAAAGCTTTACTTTACCATTTGAAAAATTATTGATAAAATGATTGTGATAGTAGATTATAATGTTGGCAACGTTGGATCAATTTATAATATGATCACAAAAATTGGATATGAAAGTGTAATCTCAAATGATAAAGACATAATTGCTTCTGCATCAAAGTTGATTTTGCCAGGTGTTGGTTCTTTTGATAATGGAATTCAAAATTTACAAAACCTTGACCTTTTTGAAGTGCTAAATAAAAAAGTATTAATAGATAAAACACCAATATTGGGAATTTGTTTAGGTATGCAACTTATGGCAGAAAGCAGTGATGAAGGAAAAAAAAAAGGACTTGGATGGATCTCTCAAAATGTTGAAAAATTAAAACCAGACGAATGTAAATTAACAACCATACCTATTTTAGGTTGGAATTATATTAATGTTACTAGAGAAAACAAACTAATTTCCTCCGAAAAGCAACGATATTATTTTGTTCATTCATATTACTTTATAAAACAGACACCTGATTCTATTGCGGAAGCAAATGTTGGGTTTGATTATTGTGCTGCATTTCAAAAAGACAACATTTTTGGTGTTCAATTCCACCCTGAGAAAAGTCATGTTTTTGGCAAAAATTTACTTGATAATTTCTGTAAAAACAACAAATAATGTTAAAAAGAGTAATCCCAATTTTATTGCTAAAAAATGATGAATTAGTAAAGTCAATACAATTCAAAAAACATAAATATATAGGAGACATTATAAATGCGGTAAAAATTTATAATGAACTTGAGGTGGATGAAATAATTATAATGGATATTTCTGCTTCAAATTCGAATATTAATTATAACCTTCTGCATCAAATTGCAACAGAATGCTTCATGCCACTATCTTATGCTGGAAATGTAAATTCATTAGAAAAAATAGAACAATTAATTAAAATAGGAATTGAAAAGGTTTGTATTAATACAGCTTCTCAAAATTATTCTTTCATAGATAATGCGGTTAAAAAATTTGGGACATCTACAATCTCAATATGTATAGACTATAAATATATAAACAATAAGCCAATAGTGTTTTTCAATAATGGTATATTAAATAGTGGTTATACTGTATTTGAGCATATTCAAGAAATAAACAAACTAAATGTAGGTGAAATTTCATTGCAAAATATTACAAATGATGGAATGTATAATGGATATGATTTGCAATTATTAGAAAATGTAAGAAAAAAGGTTAACAATCCTATAATAATTGCTGCAGGTTGTAGAGACAAAAACAATATTAAAGATGCTTTTACAGCTGGAGCAAACGCTTGTGCCGCAGGTAGTTTGTTTGTTTACTATACAAAATCAAAAGGCATCCTGATAAACTATCTAGATAAAGATGAAATGGCTGAAATTGAATTAATTAAATAGATGACAACAACAACATGTGCAAAGTGCATACTGGGCTCACTAGATGATCCAGATATATATTTTAATGAAAATGGAGTTTGTAACCATTGCATAACATACGATCTTAATTTAAAAAAATATTATTTTGGTGATGACCCTTCTCTTAAGAAGTTTAACGAATTAATTACAGAAATCAAGAGTAGTGGTTCTAAAAAAAAGTACGATGTGTTAATTGGTTTAAGTGGCGGTGTAGATAGTACTTATGTTGCATATTTATGCTCAAAGTATAAATTAAGAGCTTTAGCTGTTCATCTAGACAATGGTTGGAATTCGGAACTTTCTGTTGTAAACATTAAAAATATACTTAAAAAAACAGGTTTTGATTTATATACATATGTGATAAACTGGAATGAATTTAAAGACTTGCAAAAGTCTTACTTTAAAGCAAATGTTATTGATATAGAAGCGCTTACTGATCATGCAATAAGTTCAATAATATTAGATACGGCTATCGAAAATGATATTAAATATGTTTTAACAGGAAATAGCATTACAACCGAAGGAAGATTGCCTGATTCTTGGGTACATAATAAACAAGATTCTATTAATATACGCTCTATTCATAAAAAACACGGTAGTGTAAAAATAAAAAGTTATCCTATTAAAAACTTCTTTAAATTTGTTTTGATTAAGAAATTTAAAAACTTGAAGTCTGTTGATATTTTAGACTATATAAAATATGACAAACCAAAAGCTAAACTGTTAATTCAGAAAGAGTTTAGTTGGAGAGATTATGGAGGCAAACACTACGAATCAGTCTTTACAAGGTTTTATCAAGCATATATTCTGCCTAAAAAATTTAAAGTTGATAAAAGAAAATCACATTATTCAACGTTAATTTGTGCAAACCAATTAACTAGAAAGGATGCTCTGGAGCTCATTAAAAAACCATTTTATGATTCGTCTTTTCAAGAAACGTCTGATTTAGAATTCTTCTTAAAAAAGTTAGACTATACAAAAGATACATTCCAGTCTTATATTGATTCACCAGAGATTAAACATACTGATTACCGATCCATTGTTAATTTGATGCAATTTTTGAGTAAATGTAAAAGGGTGATTTTATTTTGGAGATATTGAAGGCTTATTTGTTTAAATTATTTTCTTTAGAAAAAATTGGATTTAAATTTATAATGTTATTTAAATAAACCTAAATTTGTCTTTGTCCGTATAGTATAAAACAATTATTATATTTTTTATGTTTAAACATAATAAAATTTTGGTATTAGCGCCTCACACTGATGACGGAGAATTGGGGGCAGGTGGCTCTACAAGTTATTTTATTGAAAAACACTTAAACTTGATAATTAATAAATACTTTAATAATAATTATTCCCAATCAATCTCATATCTAGGAAACGTTAAAAACCCGTATAAAGAAATCATCTTTTCTTTGATGGATAAGTTAGGGGGGGGGGCGAAAGAGTTGAAAGACATGAAGTTTGTTTTAAAGCAACCTTCGAAAAATAAATTAAATTTCGAAGTATCACATTTCACACTAAATGGACTTTGGACAGAAGGATTTAAAAGATGAAAAAAGCTCTAATAATTGCTCATGATTTCCCTCCACTAAACTCCATAGGGTCTCAACGACCGTATAGTTGGTATAAATACTTTCCTGAGAATAATATCTATCCTATCATTTTTGCAAAAAATTGGAACTCTGATAATTCAGATTCAATTAAAATAAATAAAAGTGGTGAAATTCATTTAATCAAATGTGAAATGGGATTTCGCAATAATGTTAGTAAAATTCCTTTCTTAGGTATTTGGATAAGAAAGTTTTTGACATTCTTTGAATATATTTTAAAATGGAAAATACAAAAAATAAATCATACCAATAGTTTATACCGGTCAGCTCATAATTATTTAAAAAATAATAAAGCGGATATAATTATTGCAACAGGCGAACCTTGGATTTTATTCAAATATGCTGCCGCTATGTCAAAAGAATTTGAAATACCTTGGATAGCAGACTATAGAGATGATTGGATATACAACCATGGCAGATTGAACAAAGGCCTTCTCGATAAAATATTGAAAAGATATGAGGCCATTTATGAAAAGAAATATTTAAAGTCAGCTTCTGGATTTAGTACTGTCTCTGAATACATCCTAAACGATATTGAAAAAAGAATTAATTGCAAAAACAACATAATTGTTGAAAATGGAGTTGATTTGAATTATTTAGAAAATGGAACATTAATATTAAATCAAGATGATTTTAATATTGTATATACAGGGAGGTTTTATGAATGTTCATACATGCAAATATTTAAAGGCGGTTTCCAAAAATTTATAAAATCAGTAGATAACACAAAAATTAAAGTTTTCTTTATAGGCGTTGAAAAGTGGAAATGTACTCCTTATTTTGACGTGCTTGAAATAAAAAAAGAATTTCCCAATAATGTAGAAATCATTAATACTGTTGATATTCAAACTGCTACAAACTATCAACTATCCGCAACCATCCTCTTAAACTTTATTGCTGGTGATCCATCCAAAGGATTAATTGGTGCAAAGGCGTATTCATATGCTGCCACAAAAAACCCAACATTAGTCATACCTGAAATCTCAAATAAAAACTCTCCCTTTTTCCCTAATCGAGATATTCAAACAATTGCTGTTAATGAAAATCAAGTTTTTGAGTTTCTAAGCGGTAAATATTTTAAATATTTACAAGGCATTAGTTTTAAAACCGATATCACTGAAGCAGAGATCAATTTATTGTCAAGGAAATCGAATGCGCAAAAACTAAGTAATTTTATCTTAAATATATGTTAGAAATAAAAAACAAATCAGTTCTTGTTCTAGCTCCTCATACTGATGACGCGGAATTTGGCTGCGGAGGAACCATTGCCAAATTAATAGAAAATAATAACGAAGTGTTCTGCGCAGCTTTCTCGGCATGTCAACAATCCGTTCTTACGGAGTTTCCTTCAGATATTTTAATTACTGAGGTAAAAAAAGCCTCTACTGTTTTGGGGATTGACGAAAATAACTTGTTTCTATATGATTTTGAGGTCAGAACATTTAATTTCAAAAGACAAGAGTTGTTGGACTGTATTTTAAATCTTAAACAAAAAATAAATCCGGACTTTGTTCTCATACCATCAGTTAACGATGTACACCAAGACCATTTCACAATAGCTCAAGAATCTTTAAGAGCATTTAAATATAGTAACTTGCTATCCTACGAATTACCATGGAACAATTTAACTTTTAATACAAGTTGTTTTTGCGTTTTAAATGACGAACACCTTGCAAAAAAAATTGAAGCAATAAAACAATATGAATCTCAAAAACATAGATCTTATGCAAGCGAAGACTTTATAGAGTCTTTGGCAAAAGTAAGGGGAACACAAATAAACACAAAATATGCTGAGTGCTTTGAAGTATTAAGAATGAAATTTTAGTGTATGATTAAAATAAAAGTGAAAATTAATAATCCAAGACTTAATTTTATTAAGTATTTGTCATTATTAACATAGAATTTGTAAGAATTATTAGTATTTAGAAATTAAAAACAAATTATAGATGAGTAAAGTTGGTCAAACAGTGACAATTAGTAAAAGGTTCACAGAAAAAGAAGTTGCTCAATTCTCTTTAATATCTATGGATAAGAACCTAATTCATCTCGATAAGGAATATGCTAAAACAACTCGTTTTGGCAAGAGAATTGTTCAGGGACCCCTATTAGACGCAATGATTGGGGGGCTTTTAGGGTCACAACTCCCTGGAATTGGAACCATTTATTTATCACATGAAACACAATTTAAAAAACCAGTTTATATTGATGAATTAGTTACAATATACATTCGTGTAGAGCATATAAGACATGAAAAAAACATTATCACCTTACGGAAATGGGTTGAAAAGGAGGATAAAACTATTGCAATGGAAGGAAAATCAATAGTGATGGATTTAAAGGATAAATTATGAAGTTAGACTACCAACTGCTTAAATCAATTTTACCAAATAATTGTCAATTTAAAGGTGATTTTGAATTGTTGTTTAATAATATACAGTCTGCATATGAAAGCAAGGCTAATGAAATTACCTGGATAAAAAACGGAGTAAAAAACGAAGCAGAGCTTATGAATATTGTTCCTGCAAATGGTATTATTTGTGCACCCAGTTCACAAAAATTATTTAACGGCGATATAAATACCAAGCTATTTATTATACATCCCAACCCTAAATTGATATTTCAAATTATCACCAAATTTATTTACGATTCTAAATTTGAAAAACAATTTGGTAATCAAATTCATCCTTCGGCAATTATTGATCCAAAATGTGTATTGGGCAAAAATGTTTCCATAGGGGCTTATTGTGTTATAGGGGCTTGTAAAATTGGTGATAATGTAGTTATTCATGACCATGTCAAGATTTATGACTGTGTAACAATAGACCACGATTGTTTAATCCGAGAATTTTGTTCTATTGGAGGCGAAGGATTTGGATTTATAAAGAATATAGATGGAATAAATGAACGAATTCCTCATATTGGTGAAGTTATTATTGAAAACAATGTTTGTATTTTCCCATTCTCAAATGTTGATAGAGGAACGCTAGGTAAAACAATTATCAAAACCCATACGGTCATCGATCATTTTGTGCATATAGGTCACAATTCAAAAACAGGAGAAAATAATATTATTGCGGCAGGTACAGTTTTAGCAGGTGGATCAGAAATAAGAAACAATTGTTTCATAGGTGTTAACACGTTATTAAAGGAAAAAAAAATAATTGGCTCTAACGTCCTAACTGGAATGGGAACTGTTGTTGTGAAGAATATTCCTGACAACGAAATATGGGTTGGAAATCCTGGGAGGTTTTTAAAGAATAACACGTAATAAATCAATTAGTTCTCGCATGACAATTTCAATTTTAGGTATTTGTCTTGGAATGCAAATAATGTGTCAGATGAGTGAAGAAGGCGAATCACAAGGTTTAGGTTGGTTTGATGCTTCTATTACTAAAATGAACAATTCCATTTAATTGGGATGGGGAATCGACTCAAAGAATATTGAAGATTATTTCTGAGTTAGAATAAACTCAAGCAACTAAATTTATTTTTTACCATCTTAATTATAAAATAAATAACTTTAGAGAAGTTAAATAACTTATTTTTTTTCTGTATTTTAATTAATTAAATTTACTATAACAAACGTTATTAATGCTTAGAATAAATCTTCTTGTTTTTATTATTGCTAGTATCAATTTTATAAACTTTGCACAGGGGTTTTCTACGATTTTACCCAAAGACTCTTCAGTTCAAGTAGAGAATACTGTATACTTCTCCTGGAATAAATCTGACTCAGCAGTTTATTATGAACTTGAAATTGATTCAGTATCTAATTTGTTTTTAAATGCTCAACTGCATAATGTTCATTCATTAGACACATTAGTTAATTTAAGTGAAAATAGCTACTATTGGAGAGCTAGAGCAATTTTCTTCTCTTCTGTTGGAGGATGGTCATATGTTAAGAATTTTGATATAATTAATCTTGAAAGTTTAGGGAGTTTATCTTTGTGGTTAAAGCCTGAATTAAATAATCTGACGTTAGAATCTCCAAATCTTGTTACTTCTTTTCAAAGTAATGCTAATTTGTCTTATAATCTTTCGCAGGTTACATCTGCTAATAAACCAATTTATTTAGATAGTGTTTTAAATAATAAACCTGCATTATATTTTGATGGTAATGATAGACTGTCTTCTCCAAATAACCTATCACTTTCTTCTTGTTTTTCTGTTTTTCAATCATTTAATACTTCATATTATGCGCATTCAGGTTTATCCTCAGGAACAGCAAATCCTAGATTTTGGCTTTCGGTTAATACAAGCGGTTCAATTAATCAACCATGGTACTGGAGTTCTTCAAGTTGGATGGTTAATGGCCAACAAACACAATTTGTCCCTTTAAATAATCAATTTTATATGGTTTCTTCAAATGGATCAACAAGAAACATGTCCAATTTTAATATTGCTCCGTCTCATTCTGGTTACCTTGCTTTTAAAGGTAATTTTTTTGAGCAAATCGTTTTTTCATCTCCAATAACTAATAATGATAGGGATTTGATTCATAGATACCTAAGGTTTAAATATTCTCCACCGGTTAATCTTGGTCCTGATATTTATGTCGACTATGGGTTTTGTCCACGAACTTTAAAAACAAATGACAATATTGTGTCTTGTTTATGGTCTAACATGTCCACTGGTGACTCTTTAGTTGTTAATCAAACCGGTTTGTATTGGGTTGAAGCAACAGATATATTCGGATATGTGTCTTATGATTCAATATATATAAGCTTTCCTCAATATCAAACTCCTGGAAACACGATTTTTTGTCAGGGTGATTCTTTATATTGGGATCCATATTTGTCAAATAATTATTCTTATTTATGGAATAGCTCTTCAATTGCATCTCCTAATGGATTATATGTTTCCTCACCAGGTAATTATTATTTTACAGTTTTAGATTCTAATAATTGCCAATTACATTCCGATACAATTACTTTTAATGTGGACAATTATCCAATAAATGCTTCATTAGGAAACGATACATCTTTTTGTTCTGGAAATAGCATTTCTTTACAAGTTGGTTCAGCTGAAACTATTAGCTATCAATGGGGCAATATGCAAACCTCTTCTAGTTTAACAATTGATACCTCTGGAGCATATGATTTATATTCAACAAACATAAATGGATGTGAATTATTTGACACAATCAATGTAACCATCATAGGCGATGCCCCAAACATACAAATTTCATTTCCGGATACCGTTTGTGAATTAATTAATTTTCCAATTTCTGATTTTAGTACAGTTGCTTCACCTGCTATAATTGATTCTATTTCGTGGGATTTAGGGAATGGTAATTTTTCAAACCAATATTCAGATACCATCTCCTATTTGGATTCAGGTTTATATAATGTAAATCTATTTCTTTCTACTAATCAAGGTTGTTTTATTGATTCTACCTTTTCAATTTTAGTTAATCCAAGCCCCGATTTCACAATGGAATATCAAGGGATATGTGATTATGATTCGATTTCTTTTTCCATTTTCAATAATGGAAATAATCCTTTGAATAATTACGATTGGACTTTTGATGATTCATTGTCTGGCTTTAATAATGTTGATTCTATAAACTCTCCAACTCATCTTTTTTCTACAAATGGAATTTACAATGTTTCTTTAATTGTAGAAGATATAAATGGGTGTTTAGATACCACAATCCAACAAGTGGAAATTTTTCCTTCTCCGATAGCAGATTTTTCAATTACTGAAGCTTGTGAGGGAGAAGAAATACAGATAGATAATAATTCAGTAATTGATTCATCATATTCTATATCTGGTTATTTATGGACTTTTGGAGATAATACGCAGTCTGTCGATAGTGTTCCAGTTAAATCTTTTGATTCTTATGGCATCTATTCTATTCAGTTAATTTGCACTGCAGATAGTTCTTTATGCACTGATACATTAGTTGATTCTATCACGATTAATGCAAATCCAATATTAAATTGGGATGCATCTGTTGCTTGTAAAAATACATGGGCTTCATTCTCAAATTTATCAACTGTTCCAAATGATTCTATCTTTCAGACTCTTTGGGTGGTTAATGTTCTCGACTCATTAAATTCAAATCAAATAGATTATCAGTTTATCACAACTGGAAATCAGCAAATTCAACTTCAAACAAGCTCCTCTAATTTCTGTGTTTCCGACTCCGTATTTATGATTAATGTTAATGATGAGGTTGATTTGACTTATCAAACTGATCCAGCTGTTTTAGCTACACAGGTTCCATTTTCTTGTTTATTAAATGATTCTTTAAGCTTAACAAGTATTTTGTGGGATTTTGGGGATGGGTTTCAATCAACTTTGTTTTCTCCAATTCACACCTATAATGTGGATTTAATTGGAGATACTTTAGTTGTTTTAACTTCAGGTACAAATTTAATGGGTTGTGTTGATACCATAATTCAAAGTGTTGTATTGTCTGCTCCAATAGTTGATTTGGAGCTACGCCAACTTTTGTTATCTGAAGATGATGGTTTTTATTCCATTATCGTTGAAATGAAAAATAATGGAACGATTTCGCTTTCTGAAGTTGAATTATTGCTTAATGTTCCGAATTCTAACCCAATTAAAGAGATAACTGGTCTTTCTTTAGAAAGTGGGGAAAATGTTTATTACCCTTTAAATGTTAATCCATCAAGTTATAATGCTTCTCAAGATTCTTCACTTGGTTTTTTATGTGTTGAAGGAGTTTCATATAATGATTTTGGACTTGAAGAAGTTCTATTGGATAATAATTGGATTTGTCAAAACACCGAAAAGGACTCGTTGAACTTAATCGCATTATACCCTAACCCAATTCAGAATAACATTAATGTTTTACTTCATGTTCCTATAGAGTCTCAAATTTATTTTGAGATTGTGGATTTAAATGGAAAGATCGTCAATAAGCCTGTTTTACCTAAAATATATGCTTCAGGAACTTATAAAATTTCAATAGATGCTACGGCCTTATCAGAAGGTTTTTATTTCTTTCATGTTTTAGACGATAGAAATAACAGAATTATACGTTCTTTCATTAAATAATCTCTCTTTTAATTTCTCTATTTATGTATATTTACAATACATACTTAATATGGCATGGCAATTTCAAAAAAAGAATTAGAGTTTAATAAGAATCAAGATGACATGCGCTTAAAAATAAGTGCATTAGAAAGAGAACTTTCAAAAATCAATGAAGGGGGAGGAAAAAAAAGAATTGAAAAAACGCATGCAAATGGTAAGCTAACAGCTAGAGAAAGGATTAATTTACTTTTAGACCCGGATACGGATAAATTTGAATTAGGTGCTCTTGCAGGTTTTGAAATGTATAAAGAACATGGCGGTTGTCCAGCTGGTGGAGTAGTGGTTGTCTTGGGGTATGTTTCTTCAAAATTATGCATTGTTGTTGCAAATGATGCTACTGTCAAAGCGGGAGCTTGGTTCCCTATCACTGGAAAGAAAAACTTAAGGGCCCAAGAGTTAGCTTTAGAAAACCATATTCCAATTATTTATTTAGTTGATTCTGCTGGAGTTTACTTGCCTTTACAAGACGAAATATTCCCAGATAAAGAAAATTTTGGAAGAATTTTTAGAAACAATGCGATAATGAGTTCTAAAGGGATCGTTCAAATTGCTGCTGTAATGGGAAGTTGTGTTGCTGGAGGAGCTTATTTACCCATTATGTCCGATGAATCTCTTATTGTAGATCGAACAGGAACTATTTTTCTTGCCGGGTCTTATTTGGTTAAAGCTGCTATAGGAGAAGACATTGACAACGAGATTCTTGGTGGAGCAACGACACATACTGAAATTTCTGGAGTTTGTGATTACAATGTTAGTTCTGATGAAGATTGCTTGGAGACCATTAGAGGTCTCATGGACAAAATAGGCGAAACATCCAATGCTGGATTTAATAGAAAAATGCCTTCTTTGCCTAAAAGAGATTTAAAAGACGTTTATGGAGTTCTTCCAGCAGAAAGATCAAAGCCATATAACATGAAGGATTTGATCAACTGTATTGTAGATGATTCTAAAATAATTGAATATAAATCAAGTTATGGCAAAACCATTATTTGTGGGTATGCAAGAATAGATGGCTGGAGTGTTGGTTTGGTTGCAAACCAAAGAGAAATCGTTAAAACAGCAAAAGGACAAATGCGTTTTGGAGGAGTTATTTATTCCGATTCTGCAGATAAAGCAGCACGTTTTATAATGAACTGCAATCAAAAAAAGATACCATTAGTTTTTCTTCAGGATGTTACTGGATTTATGGTCGGATCCAAGAGTGAACATAATGGAATTATAAAGGATGGAGCAAAAATGGTCAATGCCATGTCTAATAGTGTCGTTCCTAAATTTACCGTTGTCGTGGGTAATTCATATGGTGCTGGAAATTATGCAATGTGTGGAAAAGCGTATGACCCTCGTTTAATTGTTGCCTGGCCTAGTGCTGAAATTGCGGTTATGGGAGGTGGAGCTGCTGCAAAAGTTTTATTGCAAATTGAGGTGGCTTCCTTAAAGTCAAAAGGAGAAAAGATAAGCAAAGAGCAAGAAAATCAACTATATAATAACATAAAAAGTAAATACGACAAACAAGTGTCGCCTTATTATGCCTCTTCTAGACTTTGGGTGGATGCGATTATTGATCCTGCTGAAACTAGAAAAGTAATTTCTTTAGGAATAGAAATGGCAAACCATAATCCCACCAATGAAAAATATAATGTTGGGGTTATTCAAACTTAGGAGATTAATTGATAACATTTATTTTTTTTGCTAAACTCAAGGCGTTCTTCAATAAGTAGAGATTGCAAAATATCTTTTGTTTGTTCTTCTTCAATTTTAAAAAAAGTCATGATTTCTACAAGATTTCTAGGTTGATTTAAAAAGTGCATTAATTCTTTTTTTAGCTTCTTTATTGAGTTTTTTCTTGTTGAAGCACAATAATCGCATTTCCCGCAGGTTTCTTTTTGGTTTTGATGGAAATATTCAAGAAGTTGATTTGATCGGCATGCTTTTGTTTCTAAAAATTTTTTAACGGCATTGATTTTTTGAAATGACCTTTCTTTTAGATCATGATAGGCTGATTTTTTAATAGAAAAAGCATCGTCTGTTTTTCTAGCTTCTAAGAATGTAATCACCGGAAGTTTTGTTCTCCAGGATATTTCAGCAATTCCATATTTTTCGATTTCTTTTAAATGCTGAGTAAGTTTTTTTTGAGGAATATTTAATTCTTTCATTATTCGAACCTCATTTAATGAAATATATTCGTCAAAAGAGTTTTCATAGTTCCTAAGTAGATGGGTTATTAGTGGGGATAAGATACTGTTGTTTAATTGGAAGTTATATAAATCCACACTTTTTACAATCCATTTAATAGCAGTTCTTTGGTTTCCGTTTTCATTGATATGAATTGTTCCATTTTTTTCTAAAATTTTTAATCCATGATAAACGGGCAATAAATCTAAATTAAATGTTTTTGAAAAATGAATAAGATCGATAGGGTAAAACTCATCTTTTCCAGAGGAAATGGCAATTTTTAAATGATTACAAAGAGCGCTATAGATTGACTTTATGTAATCAATTTCAGGAAATCGATCCTGTGTTTGTTTTTCAAGTTCTTTAAAATCATTGTCTTCAATAAAAGAAATAGCTCTAGCTTCTTTTTCATCTCTTCCAGCTCTTCCAGCTTCTTGGAAAAAAGCTTCAAGGCTAGCAGGAAACTGATGGTGAATTACATATCTGACATCTGGTTTATCGATTCCCATTCCAAATGCATTTGTAGCAATCATTAAAGAATCTTTCTTTTTTTTCCAACTATCCATTGCCTTTTTTCTTTCTTCTTTTTCCATTCCACCATGATATACTTGGCAGGGAATGTTTAAGGCAATTAATTCTTTTGCAAGCTCTTTAACCCTTTTTCTTGTTAAACAATAAATAATTCCACAATGATTTTTTTGAAGGCTTAAATATTCTATAATTCGTTGTTTTTTACTTTTGGTAAAATAAACTTCATAGCTTAGGTTTTTCCGATAAAAAGAGGCTTCATGAATTTTAACTTCAACAAGTTCAAGGTAATTAATTATATCTTTTTTAACCTTTTCTGTTGCAGTTGCGGTTAATGCGATTAAAGGGGTGTTTTTTTTGAATTCCCTTAGTTTCTTTATCTTTAAAAAAGAGGGCCTAAAATCATGCCCCCACTCTGAAATACAATGTGCTTCATCTACAACAATTAAACTTATAGGCATTGATTTGTATCTTTCTATAAAGAGTTTGGATTGAATTCTTTCTGGAGAGGTATATAAAAAGTCGATCCCTCCAAACCTAGCATTATCCAAAATTAGATCAATCTGACGGTGATTCATTCCACTAGTTATAGCCTTTGCTCTAAATCCTCTTTGTTCAAGATTATTAACTTGGTCTTGCATTAAAGAAATCAACGGGGAGATAACAAGCGTTAGCCCTTCTCTTGCTATCCCAGGTATTTGAAAACAAATGGATTTCCCTCCACCAGTTGGTAATAAAGCTAAAACATCTTTTCCATTAATGGAATCATTTATTATTTCTTCTTGCATAGGCCTGAATTTTTCAAACCCCCAATACTTTTTTAAAATATGATGACTGCTTTGCACAATTCAAATGTATAAATAATAAGATTTTAAAGCATTACATTTGCAAGTTCATTAAAAGAAAGTATATTTGCACCCTAATTTTTATTTATGAACCGAGGTTTAGCACCTCAAAACGTAAAATTTTATGGCTACAAAAATCAGATTACAAAGACACGGTAGAAAAAGAGCAGCATTTTTTCATATAGTAGCTGCAGATAGTCGTGCAAAAAGAGATGGGAAATTTATTGAAAAGTTAGGTACATATAACCCTAATACAAACCCAGCTAAAATTGACATTAACTTTGAAAGATCATTGCATTGGGTTTTGACAGGTGCAGAATTAACCGATACTGCTCGAGCAATTTTATCTTACAAAGGAGTGCTTTTAAAAAGTCATTTACTTAAGGGAGTTAAAAAAGGTGCATTAACGGAAGCAGATGTTGAAAAAAGATTTAATGCTTGGTTAGCGGAAAAAGAAGGAACTATTTCTAAAAAACAAGAATCTATTGATAAAAAATCTGCTCAACAAAAAGCAGAAAAATTAAAAGCGGAGGCTGAGGTTAGCGAAGCTAGAGCAAAAGAAATAGAGGCAAAGAATACTCCTGAAGTAGAGGAAGCTCCAGCAGCAGAAGCAGCAGCAGAAGCAGCAGCAGAAGCAGCAGCAGAAGCAGCACCAGAGGAAGCTCCAGCAGCAGAAGCAGCACC
>JAQWKT010000031.1 GCA_029247685.1 Crocinitomicaceae bacterium
GCACCAATAATGTGTATTTAAATGATAGTAGTTCTGTGTGTATTTCAAGCAATGTACCAAATCCTGAAACAACTAAGCCTGGAGTTGGTTTTGAAATGGATACCCCTTCTAAAATGCATGCAGGGTCTACCGTTTTAGCAATAGATATTGATGGTTCTGGAGTTAAGGATCTTATATTAGGCGATGTGTCTTATAGCAATCTAACTTTGCTGATAAATGGTGGCTCCTCTCCAAATACCAATTCGGTAATGATTTCTTCTGATGCATCTTTTCCAAGTAATTCAACTCCCGTTAACCTTTATTTGTTTCCAGCGGCATTCAATGTAGATGTGGACTTTGATAACATTAAAGATTTGATTGTTTGTCCTAATGCTAAAAATGTTTCCAATAATGAGAAAAGTGTTCATAAATATTTGAATACAGGGTTGAACATTTCTTCAAATTTTGTTTTTAATACCGATGCTTTTTTGCAAGAAGAAATGATTGAACATGGCTCCGGGAGTATTCCACATTTAATGGACATTAACAACGACGGTCTGCTAGATTTATTTGTTTCAAATTTCTATGCTTATAAGGATTTGGCTCAAAAGGAAAGCAGAGTTGCTTTTTATCAAAACACAGGAACCAACTCAGCGCCTCAATTTACCTTAATAGATGAAGATTTTTTAAATTTAAGCCAACTGTCTTTGGGGCTTCGTATAGTACCTTCTTTTGGGGATATTAATGGAGACAACTTGCCGGATATATTGTTAGGCCTTGAAAATGGAACTATAGCTTACCTGGAAAACATATCTAGTGGAAGTAACATTTCTTTTGCCCCGCCATTGTTAAATTATACCGATAATAATGGCATCACCATTTCCGTTGGCCAATATGCGGCGCCTCAATTGTTTGATCTTAATCAAGATAATTTATTAGATTTAATTATAGGGAATAAAACGGGGGAGTTGATTTATTATGAAAACACAGGAAGTTCCAATGTTCCTTCCTTTGCGCTTGCCAATAATTTTCTTGGAAATATTGATGTTGAACCGCAATCTACAAACGGGTATGCAACCCCTAGTTTTTTTAAATATAACAATGCAATTTATTTAATGGTTGGTGCTTACGATGGGAAAATCCATTTTTATGATCAAATTCAAGGAAATATAACTCAAGGACAATCGTTTCATAATATATCTAACGAGTTTTTAGGAATCGATGTTGGTGCATATAGTTCTCCATTTGTTTCAGATGTTGATAATGATGGAAATCTTAATCTTTTTTTAGGCCAAGATTTGGGAGGACTTTTTCATCTTGAACACGATTCTTTGTCAAATTTGTCCACCAATAATATTAGTAACTTAGATCAAAGAATAAATATTTATCCAAATCCATGTCTTGAAGAATTAAATGTTCATATAAAAACTACTAAAAAAGGACTTCGAGCTAAAATAATTAATACCCAAGGAGTAATTCTAAAATTTAGAGATCTTAAAAATGGGAATAATACCATTAATACAAAAAGCCTTCCACGTGGAATTTATTTTGTGTATATAGATGGTTATAGCAAATCGCCATCTAGATTTGTAAAGAAATAAATTTGCTTTTAACCTTTTGTGAAGGTCTTTTTTTCACGAATTCTAGCTGCTTTACCAGTTCTTTCTCTAAAGTAGAAAATTCTTGCTCGACGAACAGAACCTTTTTTGATGATTTTTATTTCATCAAGAAATGGAGAAAAAACAGGGAATATACGTTCAACCCCAATGTTTCCAGACATTTTTCGAATGGTGAATGTTTCCGTGTTTCCAGAACCTCTTCTTTGAATAACGACTCCTTGAAAATGCTGGATTCTTTCTTTGTTACCTTCTTTAATTTTGTATGAAACAGAAATAGTATCACCAACTGAAAAATCAGGTAAATTAGGTGCTTCAACTAAGTCATTTATTATTTCTTTAATCGGATTCATCTCTTAGAGTTTTATTATTGTTTCCTTAATTTGGGGGTGCAATATTACAAATAAAAAGTTATTTGAACGAAAATTATTCATTTTTTTTCTTTGGAATAACATAAACTTTAAATCTTAAGGAATGCTTTTTTTTCTTTGTATTTGTTGTTAGGTGAATTTTTCTATCTTGAAAATAATATTTACCAGTTGTGTCAAAAAGGACTTCAATAAAGTCAAAATCACCAGGTTCTATTTTGTTTTTTGGAAGTTTAACTTTTGTACATGAACATTCCACTTGAAAAGAATCAATGCTTAATGGAGCATCTCCAGTATTGTATATGCGATATTTGTATTTTAATTGCTTTCCTTCTTCTGTTTTTGGAAAAGTGATGGTTTTTTTCTTTACAAAAAACTCCGCCTTTTGTGAGAAACAAAAGGCGGAAATTATAAAACTTAGTAAAGTTAATTGAACCCTCATCTAGTTATTTGTCGGTCCTGCATTGTTTGAAGGGACACCACTAGCTGGTTTTGGCAAAACGTTTCCTTTAATTCGTACAACTTTTGTTGGTTCATTGACTGCATTAGAAAAAACAGTAACGCTTTTGTTTATTTTTCCAGGTCTTTTAGTGTCATACTTTACTTTTAATTGGCTAGTTTCTCCTGGAGCAATTGGTTTTTTTGGCCATTCAGGAACAGTGCATCCACATGATCCTTTTGCATTACTAATAATCAATGCTTCCGAGCCAGTGTTTTTAAATTCGAAGATACAACTTCCGTTAGCACCATTTTTAATTGTTCCGTAATCGTGAACTTCCTTGTTGAATTCGATTTTTGCTCCGTTTACAACTTCTTGAGCGGATATTTTGTTAGAAACTAGTGTTCCTGCTAATACCAATGTTAGGGTTAGAAATATTTTTTTCATGGTTTTTAATTTTTTAAAAATTTACATTGCTAAATGTATAACAAGAATGCTACCAATTTTTTAAATTAACAATACTTTAACATCTGAAATCTCCATTTATCTTTTATTTTTTGCTTTTGGAAATGTCATTTTATAATCTACGGTTGTGATTCCTTTTGATATGTTTATAAGTTTTTTTTGAAGTAACTTTCGTTTAAGTGTAGATAAATGATCGGTAAAAAGAATGCCTTCTAAATGATCATATTCATGCTGTATTATTCTTGCAGCATAACCGTCATATTCTTCTTCAACTAGATTCCATTTTTCATTATAGTAGCTAATATAAATTTTTTCTTTTCTGCTTACATTTTCCCTAATGCTTGGAATAGAAAGACATCCTTCTCCAAATGCCCATGTTTCTCCTTCTTCATTTTCAATTATTGGATTAATAAAAACCTTTTTAAAAGATTCCATTCCTTTTGCCTTAGGATCCTCTTCTGCCCCTTCATCTTCTTTAAATGGAGATCCATCGACAATAAATAGGCGAATAGGAATTCCGATTTGAGGCGCTGCTAATCCAACTCCTTTCGCATTATACATGGTTTCAAACATGTTTTGAATGAGATTTTTAAGTTCTGGATAGTTTTGATCAATTTCATCCGACTCTTTTTTTAAAGTAGGATGTCCATATGCTACAATTGGTAATATCATTTTACAAAAATAGAGTAAAATTTTTTTTGGACAATAAATGAGAATTAACCCCTTTATTTAATTTAGAATCATTCTAAATTAATGTGTAACAGTTTTTTAGCTTCTTTAAAATCACTTTTCGGTGTCGATTTTCTATAAATTTGCTCATTGTTTTTATGCGTAAATAACATTATAAAGAAATGTCTAAAATGATTAACACTCGCAAAGGCTTAGATATCAGGTTGTTAGGAGGGGCAGACAAGGTTATATCAGACTTGCCTTTATCTTCAACTGTTTCATTAAGTCCAATTGATTTTCATGGGTTGACCCCTAAGATGCTTGTAAAAGAAGGGCAAAATGTTAATGTTGGTGACGTTGTGTTTTGTGATAAATATAACAATGTAATTAAATTTGTTACTCCTGCTAGCGGTAAGGTTCTCTCTATTGTAAGAGGTGAAAAAAGACGTATTTTGGAAGTTCTGATTGAAACAAGCGAAGAGCAGTCTCATCCATCTCCAAAATCTTTTGATTTGTCTACTTTGAGTGGAGACGATATTAAACAGGTCATGTTAGATTCTGGCCTTTGGCCATTTATTAAACAACGTCCACTAGCTGTCATAGCTGATCCTAAAAACCAACCCAAGTCTATTTTTATATCCGCATTTGATAGTTCGCCATTAGCTCCTGATTTTGATTTTTCGATGCAGGGCCAGACAGAAGACTTTCAAATAGGAATTAATGCCTTAGCTAAATTAACGGATGGAGATGTTAATTTAACGATTAGTTCTTCTACTCCATCAACTTCTTTTTTTAATAATGTAAAAGGAGTTAAAAAACATAAGATTAAAGGAAAACATCCCGCTGGAAATGTTGGTACACAAATTCATCATATCGACCCAATAAATAAAGGAGATTTTATTTGGACTGTCAATGCTCAAGATGTCGCCATTATTGGCCGATTTTTTCAAAAAGGATTTTTTGATGCAAAAAAAGTAATTGCTTTAGCTGGATCTGAAGTTAAAAGTCCAAGATACTATAGACTTTTAATGTGCTCTAATTTATCAAAAATGCTCGAGGGAAATATCGAAGAGGAGAACTCTAGAATAATAAGTGGAAATGCCCTAACTGGTGATAAGAAAAAAGTAGATGCTTATTTAGGTTTTTATCACAACCAAGTTACGGTTCTTCCGGAAGGAGATAATTATAAGTTTTTCCTTACTAAAGGATGGCTAGGGCCAGGATTTGGAGCTTTTTCTAATTCTCGCTTGTATCCGACATTTTTAATGCCGAACAAAAAATATCGATTAGACACTAACACAAATGGAGAACAACGAGCTTTTGTAGTTACTGGGGAATTGGAAAAGGTTTTTCCATTTGACATTCTTCCTATGCACCTTATAAAGGCTGCTATTACAAAAGACATTGATGGCATGGAGAATTTGGGGATTTATGAAGTTGCTCCAGAAGATTTTGCTTTGTGTGAATTTGTCTGTACCACAAAAATTAATATTCAAGAAAAAATAAGAGAAGGTCTAGATCTTATTCAGAAAGAATGCATGTAAAATAAAACCTTGTAAAAAGTGAAGTTTTTAGAAAAAATATTACATAAAAACGAGTCCAAATTTGAAAAAGGAGGAAAGTTAGAAAAGTTTTACCCACTTTATGAAACTCTTGCAACCTTCGCTTTTACTCCCAAGCTCGTAACAACTAAAGGGTCGCACATAAGAGATGCGGTGGATTTAAAAAGAACCATGATGACGGTGATTTTGGCAATGGTGCCTTGTCTTCTATTTGGTATTTATAACACAGGTCATTGGGCTGAAGTAGCTGAAACAGGAAATAGAGCTTTAGATTACTGGTCAAATTGTGGTCCTAAATTTCTTACGGGACTAACCGTAGTTCTTCCAATTATTGTGGTTTCTTATGGAGTTGGATTGGCTGTTGAATTTATTTTTGCCATGAAAAACAATCATGGCCTTCATGAAGGTTTTTTAGTTTCGGGAATGTTAATTCCTTTGATAATGCCAGCAGATGTTCCATTGTGGATGGTTGGTGTTGCAACAGCTTTTGCGGTTCTAATTGGGAAAGAAATTTTTGGAGGCACAGGAATGAATGTGGTTAATATTGCATTAACCGCAAGGGCTTTTCTGTTTTTTGCATATCCAACCTCCATGTCTGGAGACAAGGTTTGGTTATCCGGAAATGAGGTAGATGGTGTTTCTGGAGCAACAGCTTTGGGAGATTTAGCTTCTTTTATGTCGGATAAGCCTGTGTTTGAAAGTCTTGCAGCGTATAATTCAGAATATAGTTTTTGTGAATCTTTTTTTGGAATGATTCCTGGTTCTATTGGTGAAACCTCTACTCTTGCTTGTTTAATAGGAGCACTTATTTTAATCTTAACAGGGGTGGCATCTCTTAGAATTATAGCTACGTTTTTTGCAGGAGGGTTTGTGATGGGATATCTTTTAAATCTTATGGGAGGTAATCCATATCTAGATTTACCAGCATGTTATCATTTGGTCATTGGTGGTTTTGCATTTGGAGCAGTCTTTATGGCCACAGATCCAGTAACTGCATCTCAAACTGCCACAGGAAAATTAATTTATGGCTTTTTTGGTGGGGTTGTTGCAATTTTAATTCGAGTTTTAAATCCTGCATATCCTGAAGGAGTAATGCTAGCTATATTGTTTATGAATGTGATGGCTCCAATAATTGATCATTATGTTGTTCAGGCAAATATAAATAGAAGATTAAAACGATTAAAAACCACATAGTTATGGCAATTAATAAAGAAGGGAATGCTTTTACATTTGGCTTTGCAATAGTGATGGTAGCTGTTGTTGGAACTATATTAGCTTCATTAGCAATGGGTTTAAAACCCCAAAAAAAGAAAAATGAAGAAGTCAAAAAGAAAATGGATATTTTATCGGCTTTTTTAGATTTGGAAAAAGAAGGGATAACAAGAGCTAATGCAGAGGAGTCTTTTAAAAAGTATGTTGATTTAAAGGATGCTATAGTTTTGGATCCAAATGGTAAAGTTAAGAAAGGAATAAAAGCATTTGATGTAGACATTAAAAAGGAGTATAGAGATAAAAACTTAGATCCAAAAAAGAAAAATTACCCGCTATTTATTGGCAAAAACAAAAAAAAGGAAACCGTATACATTATTCCACTTGTTGGAAAGGGTTTATGGGGGCCAATATGGGGAAATATTTGTGTGGGTCCTGACATGCAAACAATTTATGGAGCGTCTTTTGGCCACAAAACAGAAACGCCTGGTCTAGGAGCAGAAATTTCTCAAGAGTTTTTTATCAAAGGATGGAAAAAGGAAAAGATATCCTATGATAGCTCCACCGAGAATAGTTTTGAATTTAGAAAGTTTGAAGTCGTAAAAGATGGTTCTGGAAAAGACAAGTGGGAAAAAGAAGGGCTTTCAAAGGTAGATGGCATTACAGGGGGTACCATTACCTCCAAAGGAGTGGAAGAAATGGCAAACAGATGCTTGAAAGTATATGTTAAATATTTTAAATCATTAAGAAAATGAGTAAGGAACCAAAAGAACCATTGTTTTCTAAAAAGAACAAAAAATTAGTAACTGAGCCCTTGGCCGACAACAACCCTATTACTGTTCAGGTTTTGGGTATTTGTTCAGCATTGGCCATTACTGTTCAGGTAAATCAGGCAATTGTAATGAGTCTTTCCGTTTTATTTGTAATGATGGTTGGAAATGTCATAATCTCTTTATTGCGAAATTTAATTCCATCTAGAATTAGAATTATTGTTCAGCTTGTTGTAGTTGCGGCACTTGTAATTGTTGTTAATGAAGTATTAGCGGCATATATGCCTGATATTTCTGAGAAATTATCCGTTTTTGTAGGGTTAATTATAACCAACTGTATTATCATGGGTAGGTTTGAAGCATTTGCGATGGCTAATAAACCATGGCCTTCCTTAATAGATGGTTTTGGGAATGCGATGGGTTATGCAATATTATTAATCATAGTTTCTGTTTTTAGAGAGTTATTTGGATCTGGAACTCTAATGGGCTATCAGATTTTTGGAGACTATATTGCTGGAAATGGTCTTTATGAATATGGATATGCCAATAATAATCTAATGATTTTGCCTCCAATGGCACTAATAATTGTAGGGATAATCATTTGGGTTCAAAGATCAAGAAATCCATCTTTAATAGAAGAACATTAATAAAAAATTTAAATAGTTATGGAAAGCACTCTTGATATTTTTGTTAAAGCAATTTTCTCAGAAAATATGATTTTTGCATATTTTCTTGGGATGTGTTCTTACTTAGCGGTTTCTAAAACAGTTAAAACTGCTGTTGGTCTAGGTGCAGCTGTTATTTTTGTATTAGTAGTTACTGTACCGGTTAATTACTTATTAGAAAATTATCTTTTAAAAGAAGGAGCACTTACTTGGTTAGGTGAAGAGTATAAAGAAATCGATTTAAGTTTCTTATCTTTTATAATGTTCATTGCGGTAGTAGCATCTATTGTTCAGTTGGTTGAAATGCTTGTGGAGAAATTTGCTCCAGCTTTATATGGAGCATTAGGGATATTCCTTCCTCTAATTGCGGTTAATTGTTCTATTTTAGGTGGTGCTTTATTTATGCAAGAACGCCAATATTCTACTTTGCTAGATGCAACTGCATTTTCACTTGGCTCAGGAATAGGTTGGTTTATTGCGATTGTTGCAATTGCTGCCATTCGAGAAAAAATCCGTTATTCAAAAGTTCCGCCAGCTCTTAGAGGTCTTGGGATTACATTTATAATTACGGGTTTAATGGGAATGGCTTTCATGAGTTTTATGGGCATAAAGTATGGCAAGGAAGAGCCTAAAAAAACTGAGAGTGCAAAAATTGAAAAAACAAACCAAAAATAGATTTAAGTTATGTTAACACAAACAATTATTATTACGGTTGTAGCGTTTCTATTGGTGATACTAACTTTAACTTCTTTATTGCTTTTTGTGAAAGCGAAAATTTCTCCAAAAGGAAAGATTTCTATCGACATAAATAACGGCGAAAAGATTATTGAAGTAGATGGCGGTAGCACGCTATTAAGCACCTTAGGGACATCGGGGATCTTTTTACCTTCTGCTTGTGGTGGTGGTGGCACCTGTGTTCAATGCACCTGTCAGGTTCTTGAGGGTGGTGGAGAGATACTTCCAACAGAGGTTCCTCATTTCTCAAGAAAAGAAGTGGCAAATAAGTGGCGTTTAGGTTGTCAATTAAAGGTGAAGGAAAACATGAAAATTCATGTGGAAGAAGAAGTTCTTGGTATTAAAGAATGGGAAGCAAAAGTAGTTTCTAACTATAATGTTGCTACATACATAAAAGAGTTTATTGTTGAAATTCCTGAAGATATGGATTACAGGGCTGGAGGCTACATTCAAATTAAAATCCCAAAGGGAATCGTTAAGTTTTCTGAGATGGATATTGCTGCTCATCCACAAGATCATCCAGGAGAGCCTGATAAATTTGAAAAAGATTGGGCTGAAGGCAAGTTTGCTATTCGTAATTTAGAGATGAAAAATGATGAAGAAGTTGTTCGAGCATATTCCATGGCTTCTTATCCAGCTGAAGGAAGAAAGATAATGCTGAATGTTCGTGTAGCTGCACCGCCTTTTGACCCTAAAACCGGGACTTGGATGAATGTTAATCCAGGAATTGCATCTAGTTATATTTTCAACTTAAAGGAAGGGGATATGGCAGTTATTTCAGGCCCCTATGGAGAGTTTTTTATTAACGATTCTGATGCAGAAATGCTCTATATTGGTGGTGGAGCCGGTATGGCACCAATGAGATCTCATTTATATGAATTATTTAAAACATTGAAAACCGGTAGAGTGGTAAATTATTGGTATGGTGGAAGGTCAAGAGCAGAGTTATTTTATATACATTATTTTAGAGATTTGGAAAAAGAATTTCCAAATTTCAAGTTTTATATGGTGTTATCCGATGCATTGCCAGAAGATAACTGGGTAGAGAAAAAAGATGTGAATGATCCTAATGGAGATGGTTTTACAGGCTTTGTTCATAATGCCGTTATAGATGAATATTTATCTAAACACGATGCTCCAGAAGATATCGAGTTTTATTTTTGTGGTCCTCCCATGATGAATCAAGCAGTATTAAATATGTGCGATCAATGGGGTGTTCCTCCAGAAAATGTTAGATTCGATGATTTTGGTGGGTAAAACCTCTAAACCCCTTTTAAACTCTCATTTTTCAATGGGAGTTTTTTTTTGAATAATGCTTTGTCAGTATTTTATCCACAATGAGATGTCAAAAAAGTTCATTTTTTTTCACTCAAATATTGGTCATCTAAATTTATCCACTATCTTTGCACCCCTCAAAGTGTTTTAATTGAGAAAAAAAAGATATTAAATTTTATATATGCCAACGATTCAACAACTGGTCAGAAAAGGAAGAACAGCGATTAAAAAGAAAAGTAAATCAGCTGCTCTAGACTCATGTCCGCAAAGGAAAGGTGTTTGTGTTCGTGTTTATACAACTACGCCTAAAAAGCCTAATTCAGCAATGCGTAAAGTTGCCCGTGTTAGATTAACCAATGGAAAAGAGGTTAATGCATACATTGGTGGTGAAGGCCACAATTTACAAGAACACTCTTTGGTCTTAGTGAGAGGAGGGAGAGTAAAAGATTTACCTGGAGTTCGTTATCACATAGTTAGAGGTGCTGAAGATACTGCTGGTGTTCAGGGGAGAACTCAAAGAAGATCGAAGTATGGTGCTAAAATGCCTAAAAAATAATTGCCATGAGAAGAAAAAAAGCAAAAGAAATTAAAATCTTACCAGATCCAAAGTTCCACGAAGTTGTGGTTACAAAATTTGTAAATAACTTAATGTTGGATGGAAAGAAAAGTTTAGCATTTAAAATATTTTACGATGCTATAGACATGGTAAACGAAAAAGTGGAGGATCAAGAAGCTTTAGATGTTTGGAAAAAAGCAATTGAAAATGTTACTCCGTCTGTTGAGGTTAGAAGTAGAAGAGTTGGGGGTGCGACATTTCAAATACCAACTCCTGTTAGAGATGGTAGGAAGGCTTCATTAGCAATGAAATGGTTAATTGGTTATTCTAGAAAAAGAAATGAAAAAACAATGGCTCACAAATTAGCTTCAGAAATAATAGCTGCTGCTAAAGAAGAGGGAGCTGCGTTTAAAAAGAAAGAAGATACGCTTCGTATGGCGGAAGCAAACAAAGCATTTTCACATTTTAGATTTTAAAAAATGGCAAGAGATCTTAAATACACCAGAAACATTGGAATTGCAGCGCATATTGATGCTGGAAAAACAACCACTACTGAGAGGATACTTTATTATGGTGGTGTTAGCCATAAAATTGGAGAGGTTCATGATGGAGCAGCTACAATGGATTGGATGGAGCAAGAACAAGAGAGAGGTATTACAATTACGTCTGCAGCAACGACATTAAATTGGAGGTATAGAGAAGAAGATTATCACGTAAACATTATTGATACACCAGGACACGTTGATTTTACTGTTGAAGTAAACAGGTCATTAAGAGTCTTAGATGGTTTGGTTTTTCTATTTAGTGCTGTTGATGGGGTTGAGCCTCAATCTGAAACAAATTGGAGACTTGCAAATAATTACAATGTCCCAAGAATAGGTTTTGTTAATAAGATGGACCGTCAAGGAGCAGACTTTTTAAATGTTTGTTCTCAGGTTAAAGAAATGTTAGGAAGTCACGCGCTTCCACTTCAAATCAATATTGGTGCTGAAGATGATTTTAAAGGGGTAGTAGATCTCATCAATTTCAAAGGTATTGTTTGGAATGAGGAGGACATGGGAATGACCTTTAAAGAGATTGAAATACCAGAAGACGTTATTGATGAAGCAAGAGCATTGCGAGGTGAATTGTTAGAAGCCGTCGCTGAGTTTGATGACACGTTACTAGAGAAATATTTTGAAGACGAAAATTCGTTAACGGAACGTGAGATTTTAGATGCATTAAGAGAAGCAACTATAGCTGGAAAAGTTGTTCCAATGATGTGTGGTTCTGCCTTTAAAAATAAAGGAGTTCAAGCGATGTTAGATATGGTAATGGAGATTTTACCATCGCCTCTTGATATTGAAGGGATTGTTGGTACAAATCCAAAAAATGACGAAGAGATTGTTAGACAACCATCTTATGATGAGCCATTTTCTGCATTAGCATTTAAAATCGCAACAGATCCTTATGTTGGTCGTTTGTGTTTTGTTCGTGCATATTCGGGTAAACTAAATGCAGGTTCTTATGTTTATAATTCAAGGTCAGATAATAAAGAGCGAATATCTCGGATCTTCCAAATGCATGCGAATAAACAAAATCAAATCCCTGTATTAGGAGCTGGAGATATTGGAGCTGTTGTTGGTTTTAAAGACATTAAAACTGGAGACACTTTATGTGAAATGGGTAAACCGATTGTTTTAGAGTCGATGGATTTCCCAGATCCAGTTATTGGAATTGCAATTGAGCCAAAAACTCAAGCTGATATGGATAGGTTGTCAATAGGTTTAAATAAACTCTCAGAGGAAGATCCAACTTTTAAAGTTAAAACGGATCAAGAAAGTGGGCAAACTATAATTAGTGGGATGGGAGAATTACACTTAGATATCATTGTTGACCGATTAAAAAGAGAATTTAAAGTTGAGGTTAACCAAGGTGCGCCTCAAGTAACCTATCGTGAATCTATTACTTCAGATATTCAACATAGAGAAGTTTATAAGAAACAAAGTGGTGGTCGTGGTAAATTTGCCGACATATTAGTTAGAATTGCTCCTCAAGAAGATGTAGAAAAAACAGGATTAGAGTTTGTGAATAGCATTAAAGGAGGTAATATACCTCGTGAATTTATTCCTTCTGTAGAAAAAGGCTTTAAAGAATCCATGAAAAATGGAGTTCTTGCAGGTTTCCCTGTAGAATCCATGAAGGTAGAATTAGTTAATGGATCTTTTCACGCGGTTGATTCCGATTCTCTTTCATTTGAGTTATGTGCTAAAATGGCATATAGAGCAGCATTAAAAAGTTGTAGTCCTAAATTATTGGAACCTATAATGAAACTAGAGGTGTTAACTCCAGAGGCAAACATGGGAGACGTAGTTGCGGATTTAAATAGAAGAAGAGGAATGATGACGGGTACTGATGACCGAGCTGGATCCAAAGTGATTAAAGCAGAGGTGCCATTGGCAGAAAGGTTTGGATATGTTACTCAGTTAAGAACAATTACTTCAGGTAGAGCAACTTCAAATATGGAATTCTCTCATTATTCAGAAGCACCTAAAAATGTAGCTGAAGAAGTTATTGCAAATGTTAAAGGGAAAGTTAC
>JAQWKT010000041.1 GCA_029247685.1 Crocinitomicaceae bacterium
TCTCCAAGCATTGCAAATGATGCCGTTACTCCACCCGTAGTTGGGTCGGTTAAATAGGAGATATAAGGCAGTTTACTTTCAGAAAGTAATCCAAGTTTTCCGGAGACTTTTGCCATTTGCATTAAAGAAAAACCAGCTTCCATCATTCTTGCACCACCAGATTTTGATATAATCATAAAAGGGCATTTAAGCTTGATTGCTTGATCAATTGCACGACTAATCTTTTCTCCCATAACCGATCCCATAGAACCCCCAATAAATTGAAAATCCATACATGCAACTACAAAATTATTTCCATCAAGTTTTCCTTTTGCAGTTCTTATAGCATCTTTTAATCCAGTTTTTGCTTCTGAATTTTTAACTCGATCCGTATATTTTTTTGTATCAGAAAATTTTAAAGGATCTCCAGAGCTTAAGTTTTTATCAAATTCGGTGTACTTGCCATCGTCAAAAATTAATTTAAAATATTCTTCAGAACCAATTTTTTCATGGTGCGAACATCGATTGCATACATAAGAATTTTTTTCAATGTCATCGGCTGTAAATAAGGTCTTGCAATTGGTGCATTTTACCCATAGACCTTCCGGAGTTTCTTTCTTTTCTTCCGTTGAAGTTGTTATTCCTTCTTTATTTCTTTTAAACCATGCCATATTAATTCTTTATTAGTTTTTGGATAGAGAGTTTATATTGTTCAAATCAGAAAATGCTTGTTCTAATCTTTTTTGAAATGTTCCTTCCCCTTCTCTTATCCATTTCCTTGGATCATAATATTTTTTATTTGGTTCATCAGAACCTTCGGGATTTCCAATTTGAGTTTTAAGATAGTCAATTTTTGAACTTACATAATCTCTAACTCCTTCTGTATATGCAAATTGCAAATCGGTGTCAATGTTCATTTTTATAACGCCATAACCTATAGCCTCTCTAATTTCATCAAGTGTAGAGCCAGATCCTCCATGAAAGACAAAATCAATCGGATTGGAATGCGTATTAAAATTTTCTTCAATATATTCTTGAGAATTTTTTAAAATAACAGGGGTCAATTTAACATTTCCAGGTCTGTATACCCCATGTACATTTCCAAAAGCAGCCGCAATTGTAAATTTAGGAGATACTTTCATGAGTTCATTGTAGGCATAAGCGACTTCTTCGGGTTGGGTGTACAATCTTGAGCTATCTACATCCGTATTGTCAACTCCATCTTCTTCTCCTCCAGTTATACCAAGTTCAATTTCAAGGGTCATTCCCATTTTTGACATTCTTTGGAGATAGGATTTACATATTTGAATGTTTTCTTCAATTGGTTCTTCTGATAAATCGATCATGTGAGAACTGTAAAGTGGTTTTCCAGTTTCTTTATAATATTGTTCACTAGCATCTAATAAACCATCAATCCATGGAAGAAGTTTTTTTGCACAATGATCCGTGTGAAGTATAACGGTTGCGCCATATGCTTCTGCCAAAGTATGAATATGTTTTGCTCCTGAAACCCCTCCTAGTATTGCTGCTTTCTGCCCTTCATTGCTAAGTCCTTTTCCAGCGTTAAAATGAGATCCACCATTGGAAAACTGAATAATTACTGGAGAATTTAAACGAGCAGCAGACTCCATAACTGAATTAACAGTGCTAGAACTTGTTACATTAACTGCTGGAAGTGCATAATTGTGTTTTTTAGCATGATTGAAGATTTCTTGAACTTGATCTCCAGTAGCAACACCAGGTAAAATTTTCATAAACTTAAAATTAATTGTGCCAAAGATAAAAATATTCAATTGAATATAATACTTATTAATTTGATTATTTCAAGTGCTGTTTTTATGAACAACCACTACATTAGATATATTATTTCTCTTTAATAATAGTGAGTTTGGCAAAACGCAAAAGGACTGTTTTTGTGCCGTGGTTTGGGAAAAATATAACGGCTTTTTGATCTGCTTCGAATCCATTTAACTTGGTTATTTTTCCTTTTCCAAATCTTTCATGAATGATGTTTTGTCCTACCATGAATTCTTTTTCACTACTATAAGTAGGTGTTTTTGAGGATGCACTCAACGGTTTTAAATTTCTATTTGAGGAGACTTTATTTTGAAATTTATTGGAAAAACTAGGATTTGATCCCCTGCTTTTTAAAGACCGTCCTCCACCTCTTAATTTAGGCGTTTCAAATTCTAAAAACTTAGGATTTATTTCATCAATAAATCTACTTGGTTCAGAACTAATTACTTGTCCCCAAGTAAACCTAGAGGATGCATAAGAAAGCGTGCATGCTGATTTTGCTCTTGTAATTGCTACATAAAAAAGCCTTCTTTCTTCTTCAAGGTCAGATCTGCTATGCAAGGACAATTGAGAAGGGAATAGGTTTTCTTCAAGTCCAACAACGTAAACAAAAGGAAACTCAAGTCCTTTGCTTGAATGGATAGTCATTAAACTTACATGGTTTCGATCCTCTTTGTTTTCGGTATCCGCATCTGTTAAAAGAGCTACTTCAAGTAAAAAGTCTGAAAGGGATTTAAAATCTCCAGAACCATCAAGATCCACAAATTCTTGAAGTCCACCAAGTAATTCTTCAATATTCTGAAAACGCTCAATTTCTTCAGGTCCTTTATCTATTTCTCCTTTTAATTCTCTTATTATCCCAGATTCTTTAGCGATAGTTTCTCCTAATTCAAAAGCATTTAATTTTCCCAGTTCTGCTTGGAAACTTTTAATCATAGTTACAAAATCATTTACTCGACCTTGAGTAGGTTTATTTAAAGCCAATGAGTAATTTTCGGGATTTGAAACAATATCCCATAAACTGACTCCATTTTGATTTGCAGCAATAATAATTTTTTCTTTGGTAGTGTTCCCAAGTGCTCTTCTAGGATAATTTAAAACCCTTTTAAATGCTTCTTCATCATTTGGGTTTGTTGTTAACCTGAAATAGGCTAATAAGTCTTTTATTTCTTTTCGTTGATAAAATGAAATTCCTCCATAAATTCGATAAGGAATATTAAGTTTTCTTAAAGCTTCTTCGAAAGATCTTGATTGTCTATTTGTTCTATATAAAACCGCAAAATCATTAAAGCTTTCGATTCCATTTTCTTTGGACCTATATATTTTATGAGCAATTATTTTTCCTTCTTCGTTATCGCTTAAAGCTCTTACCACACTTACTTTGTTTCCTTCCGTGTTATCTGTCCATACCACCTTATGAATTTGATCTTTATTTTTAGAAATGATGCTGTTAGCTGCTTCTACAATGTTTTTTGAACTTCTATAGTTTTGTTCAAGTTTGTAAAGATTAAAATCTGGATAATCTACTTTGAAATTTAAAATATTTTTAATGTTTGCACCTCTAAAGGAGTAAATACTTTGTGCATCGTCTCCAACTACACAAATGTTTTCATATGCTGCTGCAAGTTTCTTTATGATTAAATATTGTGCATAATTGGTATCTTGGTATTCATCAACAAGCAAATACCGGTATTTTTGTTGGTAATAATGAAGCACGTCTGGAAATTTACTAAGCAGAACGTGGGTTTGAAAAAGTAAATCGTCGAAATCCATTGCTCCAGATTTTCTGCATCGATTTTCATATGCTTTGTATATACGGGAAAGTTCAGGTCTTTTTGCTTGTTTGTCTTCCCAAACAATTTCTTCGTTTTGCGCATATGCATCTGCAGAAAGTAAGTTGTTTTTGGCCGATGAAATACGTCCATAAACGTGGTTTACTTTGTATGCTTTATCATCAAGGTTTAGTCCTTTAATGATATCTTTTAATAGACTTTTAGAATCTTGAGTGTCATAGATTGTAAAATTAGAAGGGTAACCAATTCTATCTGAATTATAACGTAGAATTCTAGAAAAAACAGAATGAAACGTTCCCATCGAAATACTTCTAGCTTCGCTATCCCCAACAATAGATGCAATTCGTTCGGACATTTCTTTTGCTGCTTTGTTGGTAAATGTAAGCGCCATGATATTAAATGGATCGATTCCATTTTCGATCATGTATGCAATACGGTAGGTTAACACTCTTGTTTTTCCTGATCCTGCTCCAGCAATAACCATTAATGGCCCGTCAATTTGTTGAACGGGTAATCGCTGACTTTCGTTAAGTTCGTCTAAATAATTCACAGATTAGTACAAAAATAAAAATATGCCGTTCTTTATTTATATTTTAAATAAAATTATCCCATTATATTTGCTAAAAAACCAATATTTATGAGAAGACTTTACTTATTTACTGTTTTAACTATTTTTTTTAACCCCATTTCTTTTTCTCAAAAGATTAGTGGTTCTGAAATAGGTTTAGATGGTTATTTTGGGGCATCCAATGTTGGTGGATCTTTTGGTGTTGGTGCAAAATATGGCCTAAAAACATCTGAAAGTTTAATTTTTGGTCCTTCCATGCGTTTTATGCGAACATGGTCAAATAATTTAGGCCTTAAAAATTCATTTAATATTTGGGGTGGTGGAGTTTTTGCACATTATCGGTATGCAAATTCTCTTTTTGCTGGTCTTGAATTTGAAATGCTAAAAAGTCCAATTAGTTATACGATAGTTAATCCAACCTCTAACTGGGCAGCAACCTTATTTTTAGGAGCTGGTTTTTCAAGAGAATTTAATGAGAAAATAAGACTTAATATTGGTTTGTATTACGATTTAATAAATGCAGATAATAGTCCATTTAGACCAAGTTATTTTATGAAAATAAAAGATAGTCAAACAGGACAAGTTACTAAGATTTTACCTTTTATATATCGATTAGCTATTTTTATTCCATTAGGGAATAAAGAAGTTTTAGATGAAGAAATTGAAGACGAGGATGCATGGTAATGGTTAAAGCTTGATTTATGAAAATTGGAATGGTATTATATCCCACTTATGGAGGAAGTGGAGTAGTAGCTACCGAACTTGGAAAGGCGCTAGCAGAAAAAGGAAATGAGGTTCATTTTATTACTTATTCACAACCTGTAAGGTTGCATAAATTCACCAAAAATATTTTTTATCATGAGGTCTTAATGAGTAATTATCCTTTGTTTGATTATCCTCCATATGAGACAGAACTTGCTAGTAAAATTGTGGATGTTGTTCTTCATGAGAATCTAGATATTCTTCATGTTCACTATGCCATTCCTCATGCATCGGCTGCTTTTATGGCACAAAAGATTTTAAAATCAAAAGGTTTAGATATTCCCTATATTACCACTTTACATGGAACAGACATTACTTTGGTTGGAAAATCCCCTTCTTTTGAACCGGTGATTTCTTTTTGTATAAATTCGTCTTCTTATGTAACGGCAGTATCGGAGAGTTTGAAAAAAGATACGTTATCGCATTTTGAAGTTAAAAAAGAAGTTTTGGTAATCCCTAATTTTGTCATTAAATCTGATGATTCAAAAACAATAAATCGGAACGATTATGCTGTTGATAATCAAAAGATTTTATGCCATGTTTCTAATTTTAGACCAGTAAAACGAATTGAAGATGTAATTAAAATTTTTTCGATTGTCTCTACAACTATTGATTCCAAGTTAATTCTTATTGGAGATGGCCCAGAAAGATATAAGGCAGAATCTCTATGTAGAGAAATGAATTTGTGCGATAAAATAATCTTTATAGGTAAAGTTCCAGATACGGCACAATTTTTAAAAATCGCGGATTTGTTTTTGTTGCCATCGCAAACCGAAAGTTTTGGTTTGGCTGCGCTTGAAGCGATGGTAGAGGGAGTTCCTGTAATTTCTAGTAATTCAGGAGGATTGCCCGAAGTGAATATAGATAATGTTACTGGATTTACTTCTGAGGTTTCCGATATATCCAAAATGGCTCAGGATGCCTTAAAACTTCTTGAAAATAAAAGTCTATGGCAAAAAATGAGTAATGCTTGTCAAAAACGTGCAGAGTTGTTTTGTTTAGAAAATATTTTAGAGCAATACGAGAAGTTGTACTTTTTTTTAAAAAAATAGGGCAAAAAAAAAGAGATCCGAAGATCTCTTTTTAAGATTTTGATAATTTGTGATTATCCACCAACGTTACCAGAACCGTTAGAAGCACCACCTTGAGCAGCACCACCACCGTTGTTAGATCCACCATCGTTGTTAGATCCACCATCGTTATTACCTTCAGCAGCAGGAGTTGCTTCAGGAGTTGCGTCTTTAGTAGCGTCATCACCACAAGAAACTAATACAGTGCTAGTAGCAAATACTAGAGCTAATGTTAAGAATACTTTTTTCATTTTTTTAAATTTTAATTATTAATAATAAATTTCTATGAGACAAATGTATTTAAAAAAGTAAGTGTGAAGAAGTGATTTTAGTTTTGTTAAGATTTTTTAGGAACTTGTTAATTTTTAATTACCTATATATCAATTAATTGAGCATATTTTATTAAGTTTTGTTATGTTTTTTTAACAAGTTAATTAGCTGTTTTTGATTGATATTTAAACTTTGCTTTTCTCTTTTTCATCAAATTTAAAATTGCAATCGATTCTTCTTGATTTATTTTTCGCCCTAATCCAAAAGTTTTTGATTTATAATCAAATACAATAGAATCACTTCCTTTGACCCACGGTGAAGATTCCCAAACTGCTTGTAAGGATTTTTTCTCTGCGATTTCGATTCTAAATGCATTTAAATGATCGTAGTAGAAAGGAATGGATTTGCCATAATTGAAAATGGATTTTTTAACGTGAATGCCCACTTCATCCATTCGAATAAGTTCTTTCCCTACCATTCGCCATATAAATGTTCTGCCAACAGATATAGAATAGTATGCCCAAAAACTTATAAAAATGTATAAAATTATTTTTTCTTGTTGGCTTAGCGATAAAATAAACAAACAAGTGATACAAGTAATTCCAATACTAATCCACATTCCAAGCCATGCTCCCATTAATGCATTTATTAGGGAGTTTCTTTCGGGTGCAATAATAACCGTTGTAAACTTTCCTTTATCTACATAGCTAATTCGATTGCTTATCACCTTCATGTTTAATTTTTTATTAAAAAAAAGGGTGAATCATTGGATCCACCCTTTAATTAGATTAAAATTGAGTTATTCTTTTACAAATTTTATCGCCTTGAATTTGTTGTTTATTAAAAATTCAGCATAATAAATTCCAGAATTCAGATGTTGAATTGAAATAGTACTTTCAAAGATGCCTGAATTTTTAGAGAAATTTGTTGTTGAAATAGTTTTCCCTGATACATCTTTTAAATTGAAATCGATATTGCTTTGTTCTTTAAGGTTTAATTGGATATTAATCGATTCTTTTGCTGGATTTGGATATAGTTTAACAAGTTCATCTGGTTGAGGTAAAATTTCAGTAGTACTTGTAGTTCCTCCAACATCGACAAACCCATTGGTAACTGCCTCAGGTATAGTTGATTTACTAGCATTATCCACTCTACCTTGTGGGTCAAGTAAAAGCCCAACAATATGAATTTTATTTTCATCCCATTCTGTAGGTAAGGTATAGGTGAAGTTTAATGTATGTACGTCTCCAGTTAACACGGAAGCTGGAAAACTATTGGCTTCTCCATCAAATCCAGGAGAGATAGCTCTACCAACATGATTATATACCATTTGCGATGCAGGAACAGAACTTGGAAGATTTTCAAAACCACCCATTACGCCATTACCACCTCCAGCATATGCATTGGATTGGTTATATCCAGATGTGGTTCCGGTAACGCTATCTTCAGTTAAAACACATGCTATTTTGTAATTGTTGTTTGCAGTTGCACTAAACGTAGAAGTTAGAGAGACATTTAATGTTCTTGTAGCGGCATCCCATGTTGCTCCATTTACAATAGTTGCTACTGGTGCTGTTTGCAAACGGCTAAGAAATTCGGTGGTCATTTGGGAAGGGTCTACATCATTTCCTCTATCAACCGTGGCACTTGGATATCCACCAATTAAACTACCAAAACCTGCGTCGTAAGTTGCATCGGTCATTGGATCGCCATTATGAACGGCTACACCAACCCAAAATCCATCATATAAGGATTCAAATAAATCCATGTAAACGGCACCTCTTGGACACCATTGACACCATGTTCCAGTTGCTTCTTCACTAATTACCATTTTTCCTGCAGCAGGAACAATTGGATTAACCGTTTGAACCAGTGTGTCATCGGAACTATCGTCATCGTTTCCTCCATTAATGGAAGTGATATATGCTTGAACTGAAGAAGAGCCTGCAACTAGATTAACCGAAGGCAAAATAATATCGTAAGACCCAGTACTAGTAATATTAACTCCTGAAATAGATTGTGGAGTAGTTGATCCATTATACTCAAGAGTAACAGAAGCATCTGTAATAGCAGTTTGCCCTGCATTTACAATGGTAATTGTTGGGGTAACGGTTTGTCCAGCAATAGTACCTCCCATATCTAAACCAGCAACCATTCCATTTAAATTTGGAAGAGTATAAGTTTGATGACCAAAGCTAATATCGTCTACATAAAAGTCGCTATTTTGTATTGGGTATAAATCAACAGACGCTAAAGTGTTTACTCCATTATTCCATGTTCCTATTAGATTGTTATCAATAAATGCTTTCCAAACACCTAAGGTGAGGTTTGCTTCAATTTTAAGGGTAAACCATGTTTCGGCAGTGTACGATCCTGTAGCTTGAGTAGCTCCATCATCAATAACAACCTGTCCATTATCCATGTTTACATTTAATGCCCATATTGATCCAATAGTTTGTGAACCTTGAAGATTGAAATAGGCATTTTTTCCATTTATAATGTAAAAATCAGATTCTAGGGTAAATATTCCACTATTATATAGGGTGCCAAAATCAAGAACAACATCTTGTGGTCCACCAGTTCCTGTTGAGGAAAATCCAATAGAATTAGAACCACTACTCGCGTAGGTATCTGAAACCATAGCATCTTCAGCACCTCCAGTTGTACCACTCCATGTAGTCCAATAAGAAGATTGCGTACCGATATAAGAACCTACTGCATAGGATTCGAAATCATCGCTAAAAACAGTTTGTGATTTGTAAAAGTTACAAACCATAAAAAAAGATAAAAATAGATAGATGTTTTTCATGATATAAATAATATTTTATTTGTTAGTTTAACAAAGTTACAATAATTTAAACTCGATTAAGAAAATACCCCTTTACATTAGTTTTTTTGAATGCTTTTTTTTGCCTTTTCCCAATATTTATCTAGTTCTTCAAGAGGCATTCCTTGCATTTTTTTGTTTTCGATATTTAGGAACTTTTCCATTAACTGAAAGCGCTTTATAAATTTTTGATTTGTTTTTTCTAGGGCATTTTCTGCTTCAATATTAAGGTATCTAGAAAGGTTAATTAATGAAAATAATAAATCTCCATATTCTTCAGAAATCTTATCCGATTTTAGTCGAACTTCTTCTTTTAATTCCTCAAGTTCCTCATAGACTTTTCCCCAAACATCTTTTATTTCATCCCATTCAAATCCAATCCCTTTTGCTTTTTCCTGTATTCTGATTGCTTTTACAAGAGAAGGTAAGGAAACAGGAACTCCTTCTAAGACTGACTTTTTTCCTTCCTTTAATTTTAAACTTTCCCAGTTTGCTTTTACTTCTTCTTCATCAGCAACTTTAACATTTCCATACACATGAGGATGTCTATGGATAAGCTTCTCACAAATGCCATTTAGCACGGTTGTTACGTCAAACGCATCTTTTTCTTGCCCAATTTTGCAATAAAAAACAAGGTGCAAAAAAAGATCCCCAATCTCTCCAGAAAGCGATTTTAAATCATTTTTTAGAATGGCATCCCCAAGTTCATACGTTTCTTCTATCGTAAGTTGTCTTAATGTTTCAAAAGTTTGTTTTTTATCCCAAGGGCATTTTTCTCTTAAATCATCCATGATATTTAAGAGTCTTTCAAATGCGATTAATCGTGAATCCATGTTTGCAAAAATAAATCAATTTCAATGATAGCAATATTTATATTTGTATGAATTTTATTTTTAATCGATTATTTAATTTGAAATACTTCGCTTTTTTATTTTGTCATTTTATCTTATTGGTTTCCTATGCCCAACAGGAATTAAATAGTAAAAGTCTAGCTTTTCCTGAAGATGTTTGGGGGATAGAAGGCCGATTTAAATCTGGATTTCTTCTTGCTCATCGTGGCATCATGGCACATTTGCCAAAACATGCTGCATTAGCTGGTGAGATTTCATTGTATAGAAAACCATCCGGCAATAAAAAATGGCATTCTTCTTATAGATTTCCTCAACATGGAGTTACCATAATTGCTGGGTCTGCCGGAAATAATGTAGTTCTTGGACATTTCGTTGGGGCTTATGGGTTTTTGGAATTGCCATTAATTAAAGCAAAACATTTTCAATTGGATTGGAAGTTGAGTTTAGGACTTTCATACGCAACTAAAAAATACGATGCAATAAGCAACCCAAAAAACGCCGCGATTGGCTCTAACATCAATGTATTAGGTTGTTTTGGAGCAAAGGCAAGCTATTTTTTTCAGCATCAAAAAATTTGTTTAGGATTGGACATGACACATTATAGCAATGGCTCTTTTAAGGTCCCAAATTTGGGAATAAATATCCCTTTTTTATCAATTGGTTATGGGCAAGATATCTTTAGAGTTAAAAAAGATAGTTCTTTTTTATCTTCTTCATTACCAGATAAAAAATGGAATTTTGGCATTACCGCTATTTATTCTGCCAAACAGATAAATACGATTACGGATAATAGATATTCTGTATTTGCTTTAGATTTATTCACTAGAAAGCTATTTACTCAAAAAGCAGGAATTGAATTAGCGGTTAATTTAATGTCTAATCAAAGTTTAAAAGATAATGATGTGCAAAATGAAATCTCTCAAAGTGATATTTTTCAGGCAGGAATTTATGCTGGATATATTTTGCCTTTTGACAGACTTCATTTTGTTTTTGGCTTGGGGGTTTATCTTAAAAATAAATTAATGCCAAATGATCCTATTTATAATCGAATAGGTCTTCGTTATCTTTTTAGAAATAGGATTCAAGCACATTTTGTTTTAAAAGCACATTATGCAAGGGCAGATTATTTCGAATTGGGTATAGGGTACGTTTTTAATGGTAAAAAATAATGAAAAAACTATATTTTATTTCTTTTTCAATTTTGTTTCTTTTCATTTTTTCTTGTAAAAAAGCGGAAAATAGATCTTGTTTTAAAAAAGAAGGAAAGATAGAATCAAGGTTGGTTATTGTTGAAAACTTCTCCAAATTATTTTTAAAAGAAAATTTGGATTATGTCCTTGTTCAGGATTCGTTGAATAAAGTGGTTATTTCGGGAGGTGAAAACTTGATAAATCTTGTAGATGCGAAAGTAGAAGACAATACTCTGACTCTTCAAAACAACAATAAATGTAATTTTTTAAGGTATAATTCTGAAAAAATAAAAGTATATATTCATTTTACTAGCTTAAATACGATTCATTTTGAAGGAACAGACTCCTTAAGGTGTAAAGATGTTCTAAATGTATCTTGGTTGAATTTAATTATTAGAGATGGAGGAGGGTCTGTTAACTTGGATATAAATGCAGATCATGTATATTCTACGATAACCAATGGTTATGGCGATTTCAAATTGTCAGGGACAGCAAATTACTCTTCTATTTTTTTGCAATCAAATGGGTATTGCGATACCTATAATTTATCAGTAAAAGACTCTGTTTCAGTTAAAACATATAGTCCATCAAGGTGTAAAGTTAAAGCTAACCAAGCAAAATTAAATGTGGAAATAGCTGGGAAAGGAGATGTTTGGTATAAAGGGTATCCAAGTTTTATTAATTTGATTAAATCCGGAACAGGCGAGTTAATTCCGAAGAATTAAATTTAGCGAGTCTTTGAAAAAATCCAGTTTAAGAAATCAGGTTCATTAAATGCATTAGTCCAAGAATTATGACCAACCCCAGTGTATAAAGTTAATCTGTGTTTTTGAGTACTATCATCAATTGCTAAAAAATAATCTTGGCTATGGTTTGGCAAAACAATATCGTCTTGAAGTCCATGATAAATAGAGCTTGGTGTTTGTTTTAAGTTTTCAGAAAAATGAAGTGGAGCTATTCCAGCTATTACTGCTGCCGCAGCAAATAGATTAGGTTTTTTGGAAAGTATTTGAGTGGTTCCCATGGCTCCCATAGAAAGTCCAGCAATGTAAATTCTTTTGGTATCGATATAAGGTAGTGCGCTTATACTATCAATTAATAATTCCAATAGTTGTATAGAGGAGTGAATAGGCTCAAGATTTGTGGCAGTAAATGGGGGGAATCCATTTGGTAAAACATCTCCGTTGGAATTATTTGCCCACCATTGATTACTAGCACATTGTGGATAAATAATAATGGCTGGATAAGAATCTATAGAGTCCAAAAACATTTGAGATCCGTAGGCAAGTTGGCTTGAATTATTATTGCCTCTTTCTCCTGCTCCATGTAGAAAAAATAAAACTGGAAATTTATCATTTGGATTAAAATTATGAGGGTACAAAATGCGGTATGGTAGATTTAAACCATTAGATGAAATGTTTTTTTCTAGATAAATTCCAGTTTCAATAATTTCAGAATTAGTGTTGTCCTGACATTTATTGCACGATAGAATAAAACAACTGTAAATTGTAATTAAACAAAAACAAAAAAGGTGCTTTTTAAATGGCTTAACAAGCATATTTAGTTTTCTGGGCAACAAGTTTAATTAATTCGTTTTTACTTGCTTGAGAAGAAAGAAAAAGACTCATTTTGGAAAAACTGTATTTGTGTGAGGTATCCATGTAAAAGTCTGGTATTTTATCACCATCGATATCTCCAGCCCAATAAAATGTAATCATGTTATCATCAAATCCTTCTTGCTCCAAAAAAGTTTGTTTAATCGTTTTTCCATTTTTTTTTCCGGCGATGGTTAATTTATATTTTGATATTTGTCCATTTTTAGTATTGCCAGATGCAGCAATTAAATAGTCTCCTAACAGCATTGATTCTCCAGGGTAAAGAATTTTTTGTTTATTAATAAATGATGGAATACGGTGGCCTTTAGGAAATTTAATCCCTCCAATAAGTAGCATTGGTCCTGTCTCATGATCTTCACCGCAATCACAATTCACATTTATTGCTGTTTTTTCTCCTTTATTATCTATCATAGGGTTATACTCTGGTGTTAGATTTAAAGAACATTCTTCCCAAAGCAAGTTTAAGGTGTCTTGACGAAGTGCATACCAATTTTTTGCTAATGTGTTAGTATCTAATTCAGCGTATGTTGTTTCATTAAGAATAGAGATGTTGTTAGAGAAATTAATTTTCGAATTTTCAAGTATTTCTGGACGATCTGCTTGCTTTTTTTCGTTTATTTTCATAGAAATTGCAGATAGATTAGCATCCGATGCATTGGATGTGTCATTACTTTCATTGCATGAATAGAAAAAAAATAAGACGAGCAAAAGAGATAAAATTTTCATTGCCAAATAGTTTTGCATATTTAATTTACAAAAAAAGTACCAAATATTTAGCTAAAAGTGTCGAGACTTAATATTTTATCACAAAAAATACAAGTATAAAGGTATAAAGTAGAAAAAAGTCCTCCTGTTTTATATCGGTTTACTGAATCTATTTCTTTATCGCAGTGAGGGCACTTTGGCGAGGCTTCTTGCGATTTTATTTTAATTGGAATTTTTTTCATAAAAATTTATATTAAAGATAAAATTTTTTAAGAATGATTACATACTAAAACAAACTATATGGGTTTTTTAATTGGGTTTTAAAAAAGCAAAATCCATTACCATTCCATGCCAAGTAGCTTTTTCTTTCCAAAAAGCAGTTTTGATTTTTTTAAATCTTTTTTTGTTGTGCTTAATTGCTTTTTTGCTCAATAAAGAAGCGGATATTCTAATGACAATGACTTTATAGTTTTGCGTTTTATAGGTTCTTGTTTCAATTACATTTTCTGGAATAGAGGAGCTATACCCTAAACTATCTAAATCAATATTTAGTAAATTCTTGTATTTTAATAGATGAAAGGTGTCATTTTGTGTGATTTTTGTGTTCAATGTGTCATTAAAAATAAGACTCACTGTTTTTCCGATTTTAAACCCTTTTTTTTCTTTTGCGATTTTTAAAGCTTTTAGATAATACCCTTCCATGATGGAATCGTATTTGCTATTTTTATATTGATTATTATAGATGCATTGGCACTCAACTACTTTTTGAAGACTATCGATATTTTGAATAAAAGTGGTGGAATCGGAATCAATAGATTTGGAAACCAAGTTAATTCTACCACTTATTCGAAAAGTATTGTTTTTTCCCATCCCAGCATTACTGCAGTTTCGATGAAATTTAAATTCAATAAAAATCACATTTTTATCTAATTCCCCTATGGGGAAAAGGCGATAGTTATTTTCGGCACAGCAAGAAATGCTGAAATTGGAGATGAAAAAAAATAAAAAAAAGAGGAATATGTAAGTTTTGTTCATAAAATGATGCTAAACCTTGATAAGGAAGTATGCAAATAAAGTTACAATTTTATTTCTTCCATATTTTGTAATTCTTGGAATGTTTAGGGCGATTTTCCTCAATAGTTCTTAATGGTTCACATGTCTCAAGGCTTTTGTAACATTCTTTTGGAAGCTCTTGGTATAGCTTGGTTCCTTTTGTTTTCCATTCAATCATTTCATCGGAAATGCTTTTGATTTTTTTGGCAGGATTTCCTACAATTAAACTTCTTTTTTCAAAAATTGATTTTGCTTTAATAAAAGCAAGTGCTCCAACAATACACTCTTTTTCTAATACAACTTCATCCATTATCACCGCATTCATACCGATAAGACAGTTTTCTCCGATGGTAACGCCATGCAAAACAGCTCCATGCCCAATATGCGCTCCTTTTTTTAAAGTGACTGTAATTCCAGGAAACATGTGAATAATACAGTTCTCTTGAATATTGCATCCATCTTCAATTACAATAGTTCCCCAATCGCCTCTTATTGCTGCTCCTGGACCAACATATACATTTTCCCCAATATGCACATCTCCAATTACAGAAGCCGTTGGATGAACAAAACTACTAGATTTGATTACGGGTTTAAATCCTTTAAATGAATAGATTGCCATAAATCAAAGTTAGTGATTCTGATTTTAAATAAGATTATGCCATAAATAAAAAATCGCTGACAAAAATTCCTGATTTTCGTAGGAATACTGACACGCTGTCTTTGTTTTACAAATGGCTTTATATTTGTCAAGTTTGAATTGTAAATTTATATACCGTGAAAACAAAGAAAAAAACTGTAAATAAATCAGATAAATCTAATTCTGATAAAGAAGAAGTAAAAGCCGAAAACACAAATGAATCGAAAGAAAAAGATTCAAAAAGCACAAAATCAACGGAAGTTTCTGCTGAGGATAAGTTTAATGAATTAAATGATAAATATCTTAGGTTACATGCGGAGTTCGATAATTTTAGACGTAGGACTAGTAAAGAACGAATAGATTTAATTGGTTCTGCAAGTTCTGGGGTTTTAACCGATCTTTTACCGGTTTTGGATGATTTGGAACGAGCGATGCAATCTAATGAAACTGCAACAGAAATAGATGGAGTGAAAGAAGGGTTTACACTTATTTATAATAAATTTAAAGGGATTTTGGAATCTAAAGGCTTAAAAAAGATGGCTGTAGAAGGAGAAGTTTTTGATAGTGAAATTCACGAAGCAATTGCGAACATACCAGCTCCAACAAAAAAATTAAAAGGAAAAGTTATTGAAGACATTGAAAAAGGGTACTACCTTAATGAAAAGGTTATTCGATTTGCAAAGGTAGTCGTTGGACAATAAGTCAATTATCAAGTCATGAGTCAAAAAAGAGATTATTACGAGGTTTTAGGAGTATCAAAAAATGCAACAGAAGCCGAATTAAAAAAAGCATATAGAAAATTAGCGATTAAATATCACCCGGATAAAAACCCAGGAGATAAAGAAGCGGAAGAAAATTTTAAGGAAGCGGCAGAAGCATATGAAGTGCTTAATAATGCCCAAAAACGTCAACAATATGATCAGTTTGGTCATGCTGGAATGGGACAAGGCGGTTTTGGTGGCGGCATGAATATGGACGATATATTTTCGCAATTTGGCGATATTTTTGGCGGTGCTTTTGGTGGGAGTTTTGGTGGAAGTAGTAGAGGTTCTCAAATGGCAAGAGGGACAAACTTAAGAGTTAAAATGAAGCTCTCTTTGGAAGAAATCGCAGAGGGAGTTAGCAAGAAAATTAAATTAAACAAATTGGTAAATGCCAGTGGGGTTTCCTATAAAAACTGTCAAACTTGTGGTGGTTCTGGTAGAGTTACTAGAATGGCGCAAACCTTTCTTGGTGCAATGCAAACTCAATCTGCTTGTAATGTTTGTCATGGCAGTGGGAAATTTATAGACAAAAAACCAGCTGGTGCAGATTCTAATGGGCTTGTTAGAAAGGAAGAAATTATCGATTTGGATATACCTGCTGGTGTAATGGATGGAATGCAACTTAGTGTAACTGGAAAGGGAAATGCTGGACCATTTGATGGTGTTCCTGGAGATTTAATTGTAGTTATTGAGGAAAAGAAACATCCTGAACTTCGAAGAGAAGGAGAAAATCTTCATTACGATGCCGTGATCAGTTTTATTGATGCTGTTTTGGGTTCTTCTATTGAGATTCCTACGTTAACTGGTAAATCAAAAATTAAAATTGAATCAGGCACTCAAAGTGGCAAAGTATTTCGACTCCGATCGAAAGGGATTCCTCAAATACAGGGGTATGGAAAGGGGGATATGTTTGTGCATATACATGTATGGACTCCTACAAAGTTGTCAAAAGAAGAAAAATCGGTATTAGAGAAATGGAAAGAATCTGAAAATTTTAATCCTAAAAATAATCCAGATGCAAAAGGCTTTTTTAGCAAAATGCGCAACATGTTTTCATGATTAAAACAAGTTTTTTTCATCAATCAATTAAAGGAAACACAAACTCAAGTTCTTATATTATTACTATTTGCTGTGTTCTTCTTGCAATTGGTTTTCTTGGATCAATCCCATTACTTATTGATCTTAAGATGCATGGCCATTCGGCAGATTTAAATTCTACGAGTTCTTTAATTGAAACCCTTGGTAAATCTCGTTTTTTAATACACATTCTCTTTCCTTTTGTGTTGACTTTCTTTTTTTTATGGGGTGGTATAAAATTTTTACATAAAAGACCATTTTTATCTTTATTTACAGCATCTAGTAAATTTAGATGGAAAAGATCTTTTAGTGCTTTTACAATATGGGGAGCGGTGATGCTTATAATGTTGTTTTTAAGTGTATTTAATTCAGATGAAATTGTATTAAATTTTGACATAGATAAGTTTATTCCCTTGTTTTTTATTTCCGTACTTTTAATTCCAATTCAAACCACCACTGAGGAACTTCTTTTTAGAGGTTATTTTGCTCAAGGAATTCATCCATTTATTAAAAAAGGGGCATTGACCATTATTATTACCTCCATTTGTTTTGCGCTTATGCATGCGTTTAATCCAGAAGTTCAAAAGTTAGGAAATACATTATTAATTTATTATTTCTTAACCGGTATTTTTTTAGGGATTATTACTTTGATGGATAATGGTCTTGAACTAGCTATTGGATATCATGCAGCTAACAATTTTTTTACTGCAATTTTAATAAGTAATGACTGGCAAGCTTTTCAAACGGATGCTGTTTTCATGGATTATTCAGAACCATCATTTACTTGGGATGCTTTTGCAACACTACTAATTATTCAACCCCTTATGCTTTTACTATTTAGTAAGATGTATAAATGGAAAAAGTGGAAAGAAACTCTTTTTTAGAAATTAGCTTTTTTCATTATATACTTTGGAGGCTTTTAAAAAAGTATAGATGATTGGATGGGGAATTTCTCTAGTAGAAGAAATTTGAGGGCAAAAACCACATGCGACAAAAAATTCATGATTTTTTAGACTGACGATCTCTGCTTCTTCAAATTGATTGTATGCTTCTATATCTAGAATTTCTGAAACTAGTTCTTGAGATAATTGAGGATAAAGACTATACCTAGATGAACTTAGTTCCACATTGGAGATGTTTTCATAAATTTTAATAAACTCTTTTGAATGTGGTACAATTTCAATACGCTCAAAACTATTTCCCGATATTAAATTGTCAGAAACAAGTTTTTCATTATGGTTGTTAAGTTGGTATAGTTGAATAAGGACATCTATAAATGCTCGATAACTTTCTCCAGTAAGTAATGTTGGTACCGATAAAACATTAATTTTTTTGATAATGCCATTTAGATAAAATAAGTTTTGATATGGACCAGGAGCAAATATAATCCCATCAAAATGTTCAAAAAAAAGAGATTTATGTTGGATTGCATCGGTTGTTTTAATCCAATAATAATCAACCCCTAGTTCTAAAAAGTCACTAGCATGGTCAAGAGCTAAATTGGTAGCTTGGTGAGAATTATAAGTGAAGTTATAATCTCCTATAATTGCTATTTTAAGACCATCGCTCATAAAAATTAAGCATAATTACCTTATAAACCAACCGTTAAATTTTCCACTTTGAATTTGCATTGAATCAGGTGGTCCAGAGATGTTGTTTTTATAAATGTAACAATTGAAATTACACTCGAACTTTGAATAGTCTCCATTGTTATCTGATGCTTGTGAAATATTAGAGAAAGTAACATTTTGAGGAGAACCAGAAGTTTCCATACTAATCCATTGTTGTCCAGTTTCATCTACATATTCTACCATAAACCCATTCATAGATAGATCTGAAAAAACAATATTACTGCTTGCCGACAGATTATGGAAATCAGCAAACATAGATTTGGTAGGGTCTAAATTAAGAGCAGCATCCCATTCCAATGCGCCAAGGGAAACCTTAATGGATTTTGATTGTGCCATCGAACTCATTTCAGAAGAGAAGATCATTTTAGATAGAGTAGGAGATGGGTTTATATATGGGGTGTTATCGGCATATCCTTTGTACCCAGATACATTTTGAGTGAATTCGACTTGATTTCCGTCAATGTATGCTTCAAAATGTGCATTTAAATCCACATTGTTTGTTGGAGGTGGAACAACTTCGTGTTCTACGCAAGAAAAGCTCATTAGTAAAATAGTTCCTATTGAGAAAACTGCGGTAAAAATCTTTCTTTTCATTTCTTAAATCCTTAGTATATAGTTATAAACAAATTTAGTTAATACATTTTAACTTACCAATTACGTGTTTTTTATTGTTTTGGTTGCCATTTTAATTCTTTTGACCCATCATCTGCAGTTACTTTTCTACTTAAAGTAAAAAGATAATCGCTTAAGCGATTTAAATAAGAAATAATAAATTCGTTTGAATCAGAAGCAATTTGATTAAACGAAACAAGGTTTCTTTCTGCTCTTCTACAGATGCATCTTGCAACATGACAATGAGAAGATAAGACGTTTGCTCCTGGCAAAGTAAAGAACCTTAAAGGTTCAAGATTTTGGTCCATTTGGTCCATCCAATCTTCAAGTTTTGTTATTTCTTTTGTTTTTATTTGGGGTAGTTTTGTTTTGTCATATTCGGGTGCACAAGCTAAGTGAGACCCAATAGTGAAAAGAGTTTCCTGGATATCTATTAATTGTGAATGACTATTATTGTCGTTTATTTGACATCGTAGTAATCCAAGATAAGAGTTAAGTTCATCAATGGTACCATAACATTCAATTTGAAGTGCGTTTTTTAAAATTCGATCACCTCCTATAAGCCCAGTTTCGCCTTTGTCTCCTTTTCTTGTATATATTTTCATGATTTAATATCTACTTCATTTATAACAAATAAACCTTACGAATTGTTACTTTTTTAAAAAATTATATCAAGAAGCTTTGATAAGCCCGAGACATATTTTCATTCGGATTATTTTTTTTGCAGAACGATCTACTTTCGCTTTAAAATTAGCGTCGTTTTGATACTTTTTAAGAATTTCTTGGTGAGATTCCCTAACATCTACTGGCATTAGAATTATATCACATCCAGCTTCAATAGCTTTTACAGATGCACTTTTTACTTGCGTAACCCCTCCCATATTCATCGCATCCGTAACAATTAACCCTTTAAAACCTAGACTATCAATTAATAAATCGGTAACAATCCGTTTAGAAGTAGTTGCAGGAAGTCCATTGGTACTATATTTAGAGTTGTTTTTAACAGCAATATGCGCTACCATGATAGATAACACTCCATCTTTAATAATTTCAGGATAGGTGGAAAGTTCTTTTAATTTCCCATTGATTACTTGTAAAGATTTATGTGTGTCTCCACTAACAAGACCATGGCCAGGAAAATGTTTTGCTGTAGCGATGATATTTTTTTTCTGTGTTTCTTGTATAAATGCATTTGACCAAGGAATTAAATTTTCTTTTTTAGCTCCAAATCCGCGATAGCCAACCACCGAATTTTTTGCTAAATCTACAACTGGTGCGAAATTGTAATTTATTCCAATAGAAAGAAGTTCTTCTGAAATCAGTATGGCAGAATTTTTGGCTTCATCAATAGATTTAATTTCTAGTGCTTTTTTTGCTTGTTTTGTCCCAATTATTTTTCTATTAACAAGGCTTGGTTCTGCATCTGCTGAATATAAAAATGGAAGAGAACCAATGGTTTTATTTTTTTGTTCAAATTCTGAAATCCAATTAGTGAATTTTGTTTTAGTGCCGTTAAGCATTAATATTCCCCCAATGATTCTTTCATTGATGCAACTATCAATTTTTTCTTTTTTTTGTCCATGTTTTCCAACTGCCGGCATTAATAACTGAGCCACGATGCTTTTTTCATCAAGAGTATTGAATATTTCTTGCGTTCTATTGAGGAGATCTTGGCTCGGTGTTAAATAGTTTTTCAAGGAAAAAGTAAGCGGTAAAGGCTTGGCTATTTTTATTTCTTTTGGTTCTTCTGCTTTCTTTTCAACTTGAGCATTACAGCTACTTAAAAAGGTACATATAATAAAGGAAAAGCATAAAAAAAGTTTCATAGAGATCTTTTATTTTTTTTGTACATCAAAAATAAGACCTAAATCAATTGTGATTAACTCGATTGAAAGGAGTTTTTCACATTGTTTTGTTTTCTAAGAAAAAAAATCACTTATAAAAAGGAAGTTTGACCGTTACCGCTTTTAATTTTTTCTTCCTAACGGAAATTGAAATAGTAGAATCTATGGCCGCATGTTCTTTAGAAACATAACCAAGGCCGATTGCTTTTTTCATGGATGGAGACATGGTTCCAGAAGTGACATTTCCAATTTTATTTCCTTGTTCATCTAAAATTTCATACCCTTGTCTTGGAATTCCACGATCGATCATTTCAAAGGCTACAAGTTTACGTTTAATCCCTTGTTCTTTTTGTTCTTTTAAAAAATCACTATCAATAAAATCTTTAGTAAATTTTGTTATCCATCCCAATCCAGCTTCCAATGGTGAAGTAGAATCATCAATGTCATTTCCGTATAAACAAAACCCCATTTCAAGCCTAAGCGTATCTCTTGCCGCAAGTCCTATTGGTTTAATGTTATGTTCTTTTCCTGCGTCTAATACTGCTTTCCAGACATCAATGGCATCAGAGTTTTTTACATAAATTTCAAATCCTCCTGATCCAGTATAACCGGTAGCAGAAATCATTACATTTTCTTTTCCCGCAAAACCTCCAAGTTGAAAAGTATAATATTTCATGTTTACTAAATCTACATCGGTCAATGTTTGCATAGCTGCTGCTGCTTTTGGCCCCTGAATGGCTAAGAGGCTGTACTCGTCCGAAACATCTTCCATTTCAACCCCTAAATCGTTGTGAGAACTAATCCATTCCCAATCTTTTTGAATGTTTGAAGCATTAACCACTAAGAAATAATGATTTTGATTTAACCTATAAATGATTAAATCATCAATAATCCCTCCTTTTCCATTAGGCATACAAGAATATTGTGCTTTTCCATCTACTAGAACAGAGGCATCATTTGAACAAACTTTTTGAATAAGATTCAGTGCGTTTTCCCCTTTTAAAACAAATTCTCCCATATGAGAAACATCAAAAACTCCTAAAGAATTCCTAACGGTTTCATGCTCTAGATTAACCCCTTCGTATTGAACAGGCATATTGTATCCAGCGAATGGAACTATTTTAGCACCTAATTTTTGGTGCTCTTCAGTTAGTGCAGTGTTTTTCATTTTTAATTATTTTTTAACTCGTTCAACATAGACCCCTGTTCTTGTATCTACTTTGATTTTTTCGCCGTTGTCAATAAATAGTGGAACACGAATTTCAGCTCCAGTTGCAATGGTTGCTGGTTTCATGCTGTTGGTAGCCGTATCTCCTTTAACACCAGGTTCCGTATAGGTTATTTCAGTAATAATGTGCATTGGAAGTTCAATTACTAATGGAATTTCTTCATCGGCATGAAATAGAATATTAACAATCATGGCTTCTTGCAAAAATTCTTTTTTATCAAGCAAGCTTTCTTGAATATTTATTTGGTCGTATGTTTGATTGTTCATGAAAACATAGCTATCTCCATCCATATATAAATATTGGTATTCTCGATTCTCTATTCGTACAGTTTCAATTTTATGTCCAGCTGAAAAGGTGTGGTCTAAAACTCTTCCAGATTCAATATGCCTCATTTTTGTACGAACAAACGCAGGTCCTTTTCCAGGCTTTACATGTTGAAATTCTATTATTTGGTATAGTTTACCGTTGTGTTTAATGCATAAACCATTTCGGATATCGGAAGTGTTAGCCATTTTAAGATGTTTTTTTGGCAAATATATAAGAAATTGTCCTTTAGACCTTAATTGATTATTGTCATATTTGTTTATATTTAATTACTTTTTAATAAAAAACATGAAAAATTATTGGAAATCCCTTTCTTATGCAGAAAAGATAAGATTAGTTATCAGTGTTTTAACAGGGCTATTTATTTTTTTATTTATTGTTCTTAATTGGAATGAACAAGAGATTGATTTTATTTTCTTAAAATCAAGAATGCCACTTAGTATTGCGATAATTCTTTCTATAGGAGCAGGATATCTTTTAGCGTTATTAATGTCTTATAGACGAGGAGTCAAAAAAGAGATAGAGTATAAAATTTTGAAAGAAAAAGTGAAAAAATTAGAATTAGATAGTTCTAATCAAAAACAAGAGGTTGATCAAAAAGATACAGATGAAAACTTATCTTAGACTAGCATTTAATTGTTTGACAAGTGCATTTTGAATTTTATCCATGATGCTCTCTATTTGGCTATCTTTCATAGTTTCTTTATCGTTTTGTAAGATAAAAGAAATAGAATAAGACTTCTTTCCTTTTTCCATGTTTTCCCCTTGATATACATCAAATAACATGACCTTTTTAAGGTGTTTTTTCTCACAGTTTTTTGCGATTTTCTCAATTTGAGAAAACTCTACTTCTTGGTCAAGCAACAATGAAAGATCTCTTCTAACAGCAAATGTTTTGGGTAGTTCTTGATACTTAATCGAATTAAGATTTAGTTTAGTTAGAATGCTATCCCAATCGAAATCTGCAATAAAAACCTCATTTTTCAGATTAAAATCAGCGCATAATTTTTTGGAAATAGCGCCAATTATTCCTATCGGTTTTTTGTGAATTAATAACTCAAAACAAAATTCAAAATTATCATCTTCTGTTTTTTTATATTCGAGAAATTTAAATTAACCTAATTTGTTAAACATTGCTTCAGAAACTCCTTTTAACATATAAAAGTCAGCGCTTTCGTTTTTTGATTTCCAATGATTGGAAGCCTCTTTTCCACTTATAGCGACACATAATTTATTATTCTCTATAAAGGTGTTTTGTTTGTGGTAAACTTTTCCGAATTCAAATAATTTTAACTGTTGTTGTTGTCGATTAAAATTGTATTCTAAGTTTTCTAAAATACCAAAAATCATGCTTCTTCTCATAACAGCAAGATCCTTGCTTAAAGGGTTAAGTATTTTGACAAATTCATTTTCATCATCAAAGTATTTCATATACCTTGATTTTGTAAGAGAGTTATTCATTACCTCATAGAAAGATCTTGATACCAATAAAGAGGAAATGTTAAACTTTAATTTTTCAATGTTTGGTTTTAATGATGGAGAAATAGAACTGTTTAGTTTTTCAGGTAAAAGGACATTATTAAAACCATAAATCCGAAGTACTTCTTCAACGATATCTGCCTGTCTATTAACGTCTACTCGATATGTAGGAACTAGCAATTCCCAAGTTTCTTTATCTGTTGATTTGACAACAAAATCAAGTTCGATTAAAATATCTTTTATAGAATTTATCTCTAGCTTATTTCCAATTAGTTCACATGCTTTTAATGGATTAAAAAGTACTTTTTTATATGCATCAATTTTATTTCCAACCTCTTTAATAGGCATGCTTATTTTACCTCCAGAGAGTTCTTCTATTAAATTAATTGCTCTAATTATAGACGTTCTTAGATTTGAAGCATCAATTCCTCTTTCAAATCTAAAGCTAGCATCCGTGTTTAATCCTAAATCTTTTGCTGTTTTTCTTATGGAAGTAGGATCAAAAGAAGCACATTCAAGAAAAATGTTTTTTGTGTCTTTAGTTATACCTGATTTTTTACCACCAAAAACCCCAGCGATACAAAGGTTTTTTGTTCCATTGGTGATCATTAGATGATTTTTTTTGAGTTTGTGAGTGGTATCATCTAGAGTAACAAACTCTTGTCCATCAGTTGCATTTTTTACCACTATTTTTCCATCTAAAGAATCTGCATCAAATGCATGCAAGGGTGTTCCTAGTTCATGCATTACATAATTTGTAATATCAACAATGTTATTAATTGGATTAAGCCCAATAGTGATTAACTTATTTTTTAACCAATCTGGAGATTCTTCAACGTTTACATTGCTAATTGTTGCTCCAAGGTAGGATGGACACAATTCGGAGTTTTCTACTTCTATAGAAACTTCTAATAAAGTTTTAGAACAAGAAACAGCGTTTTGTTTAGGGTATTGAATTTGAAGATTTAATTTTTCATGAAAATTTAGATAGGCTTTTAAATCTCTTGCAACACCTTGATGACTCATGGCATCTGCACGGTTAGGTGTTAATCCGATTTCAATTTGAAAATCGTTTTCTAATTTAAAATATTTGGAAGCTTTTGTTCCGTTAGAAATAGACGGATCTAAAACCATTATTCCATCGTGTCCTTTCCCCATTCCAAGTTCGTCTTCAGCGCAAATCATGCCAAAAGATTCAATCCCTCTTATTTTAGATTTTTTAATTT
>JAQWKT010000043.1 GCA_029247685.1 Crocinitomicaceae bacterium
TAAAAAAAACAATGATGAAATAATTATATATTGTAGATCCGGCTATAGAAGTGCTAATGTATGTCATTATTTAAATGAGCTTGGATATAAAAATGTATTTAACCTTAAGGGAGGCATATTAAATTGGAATAATGAACACTAAAAGGCTACAAGTTTTTTTAATTCTATCTGTAATCTCTTTATCTGGTATTCTTTATATTCAGCTTTTTTGGCTTTCTAACACAAAAAAAATACAAAAAGAAAACATAGAGATTCAAAAAAAACAAATTGATCTTAACAAAAAGTATTTTACCGAATCTACTATAAATGCACTTCAAAATGTAAGAACGTTTATTTCACAAGACACGAATAATAGTTATGGTTCAGTGATCAACTCAAAAACTAACTTTTTTATCATTGAAATAAATAACGAGATACAAGCTTTTTACTTAGAAACCCTTTTACAAAGAGAATTTTATAAATACAAAATATTAAAAGACTTTCATTACAGCATCTATGATTGTTATAAAGACACCTTAATTCACAGTAGTTTAATACAATTTGATAAGGACTCTACATTTATAGTTAAACCTAATTCTTCAACTATTCATAATTATCCCAAATTCAACAAAAAAAGAGATGCTTCTTATTTTACAGTGTATTTCCCAAATTTAGAATTTAAAACAATAAATACGGATAAAGCAACAGTAACCCCAGCATTTTACATCGTATCTGTATGCATTATGCTTTTAATTTTCTTCGGGTTTTCTATTCGAATCATTTTAAAACAAAAAAAGTTATCTGAAATTAAAAATGATTTTATAAACAACATGACTCATGAATTAAAAACGCCTATTGCTACCATAGGTCTTTCAAGTGAAATTTTATACAAAGGAGAAATACTGGATGATAAAGAAAAAATTAAGCGTTATGCAGACATCATTTTTAAAGAAAATAAAAGACTAGAAAAACAAGTAGAAAAAGTTTTAAATGTTGCAAAACTAGATAAAAACACTATTCATCTTCATAAAGAGATATTTGACATTCATGATTATATTTTATCCTTAAAAGATGGATTTGAATTTAATTACAAAGAAAATGGTGCTCAACTTACTTTTGACTTAAAGTCAAAAAACTATATGATAAATGTAGACTCGGTTCATTTAACCAATGTTATTTTAAATTTAATAGAAAATGGGGTCAAATATTGCATCAATGAACCCGAAATTACTATTAAAACCAAAGATGAATTTAACAAACTAATTATTTCCATATCAGACAATGGAATTGGAATTGAAAAAGAACATCTTCGAAATGTTTTTGAGAAATTTTATCGAGTTCCAACCGGAAATATTCATAATGTGAAAGGATTTGGATTGGGTCTTTATTATGTAAAAACAATTATTGATGCGCATCAAGGGAAAATTGAAATAAAAAGTAAACCTGGAATAGGTTCTACATTTATTATAAAACTCCCTGCCAATTAAAATGAAGCTCGCAGAGTTAGTATTATATTTCTTCCAGGAGCAGAAATGTTTGAAGCGAATACTCGATAATTATGATCCAAAATATTTTCTGCAGCGACTTGCAAATTCAAGTATTTATTAAAGGTAAAAGACATTCTTATATTTAATGTATACCAGGATGGCATTCCATATTGAGTGGCATATAAATAGTTATCCTCTCCTACTAAATTGTAATCTTGTACCCTTTTCCATCCAGAATAATTAACAAATACTTCCCCTTTAAATCGATTGGCAGCATATTGCATGCTTAATTTACCAAATATTGGAGGTATATGGTCTAAAGGATATGGTATTGTATCAGTAATAATGCGGCCATAGGTATAATTAAATGAAGCAAGTATAGATAAGAATGGCGTTATATTTCCTTGTAACTTACTTTCTACACCATATATATATGCAGCTCCTTTGTTAACAGTCATCATGACCCTACTCATCTCATTATTATAAAAAATGGAATCACTACCGTTGAATTGTGAATTTTGTACAGTAATGGCATTATTCAGAAGTGTGAAATAAGAATTTAAAGAAAAAATCATATTAGTTTTCAACTTACAATCGGCACCAATTTCTCCTGTATAACTATATTCATTTTTTAAATTTGGATTTGGAATCAATAAATTACCTGGAACAGACTCAAATACTTTACTTAAATCATCCACATTTGGCGCTCTAAAACCAGAACCAATATTTAATAAAAATCGAACATTATCCTTTTTAAAAGGGGAATAAACAAGACCCAAACTTCCATTTACTGCAGAATTATTTTGATTAATTGAATTATATGGGAAAGGGAAAAAAGTCTGATCAATAAACTTTGCGTTAAGATCAGTATAAGAATATCTAATGCCTTGATGAAAAATAAGTTTTTTAGAATGCTCATAACTATTTGAAATAAAAATTGCTGAAGAAAACATGGATGATCCTCCGTCAGGATACCTTGTGTCTAGATTAAAAACAGAATCATTAAATATATTATTGGCAAATGCATTAGAGGCAACATCATTATAAGACGCTTCAATTCCATATTTTAATTCGTTTTTATCTATTTGTTTAAAGAAATTTAGATTAAGTGAATAAATATTTAATTTCTCCATTCTATTTTCTCTTAAAGAATTTTGAAATTTTCTTGTAATTCTACTTTCCTCAATATTTTGATATGCAGTTACCAACTTTAAATAATCGAATAATTTTAATTTACCACTATGCTGATTAAAAATCAAAGTATAAGAAGCCAAGAGTCTTTGCTGAGGACCATAATGCCATTCTGCAAATTTTGGAGAATTATTGTTTAATAGTGTAAGCCTATCATATCTTGGAATATCCCCAGATGTTGAAAATTGGAAATTGAATGAATGAAAAAGTTCTGGAGATTGAATGATGTTTATTTTCTGCAAAAAATCTATTTGTTCATATGCTGAACCAATCTGAACATCTGGATCTGGATTTGAGAAAATCGAATCCACTCCATTAGTGTGTCTCACAAACCAATTTCTTGAACCAAAATCTTGTAAAAAAGGGCTCCTATTACGACCTTGTTTTAAGTCTCCAAATTTATTGTAGGATATAGAGGTTAAACTTGCAATATTTTCAGACCCAACAGAACAATCAGCATGAAGAGAATATCCATTTGCAGCAGAAAAATAACGAGAATAAAAAGAGGATTTCGTTTTAATTTTTTCATTCCTTGAAAATTCAGGGGGTTTTGTGTAAAAACTCATGACTCCCCCTAGAGCATCTGAACCATATATTACAGATCCAGGACCATATAAAACTTCAACTCGATCTAATATTGCGTTATCTAGTGTAATAACATTTTGAAGGTGCCCCCCCCGATATATTGCGTTATTCATTCGAACCCCATCCACAACAATAAGAACTTTATTGGTTTCAAAACCTCTAATTATTGGGCTTCCTCCACCCTGTTGGCTTTTTTGAACCATCACAGATCCAGTGCTTGACAATAAATCCGCTGTTGAACTTTGATTTAAGTTTTTTATCTCGGTAGACTTTATTAAATCAATCTTTTGAGATATGTCTTTTTTAAATTCTGGTGTTCTAGTAGCAGAAATAACCAATTCATCATATGTAAATTTTTTTTCTGTAAGATATATTTTGAAATTTGAATTTATTAATTCTTGTTTTGATATTTTACGATCAATATATTTTGCATGCTTAATAATGATATAAGTAGGGATCCTTTTAAGGCCAACTTTTCCATTAGAATTAGTTAGTCCAATATACTTTCCACCTTTAGCATTGAAAACACGTGCACTATAAACAGGTTTTAGAGAAGTTAAATCTTGAATAGAAACAACAGCTTTCGTTATATTTATTTTTTTTTGAGAAAAAACAGAGGATGTAGGTAACAACAAGAAGAAAAATAAGAGTATATTATATTTCATTGTACAAAAAACATTTGGCAAAACTAAAATATTTCACAAGCATATGAACGAAAAAAAAATTATTGTATCAAAAACCATGCGATATTTTACAATTGGTGATGTTAATAAGGCAGATAAGCTACTATATGTGCTTCATGGCTATGGCCAACTGGCATCTTATTTTATAAAATCATTTGAAAAAATATCGGATTCATACCTTATAATTGCACCAGAGGGAATGCACCGTTTTTATTTAAACGGCACATCTGGAAGAGTTGGGGCATCTTGGATGACAAAGGAAGCTAGAGAAATTGACATTCATGAGAATACCAAAAATTTAGATCTTCTTGACCAACACATATTAAGTAAAAAAACATTTAAAAAAAAAATAATTCTAGGCTTTTCTCAAGGTGGAGCTACAGCTGCAAGATGGTATTTCAGTAAAGATAAAATAGCCGACAATCTAATTCTTTGGGCTTCTATCTTTCCTCCCGATATTGACAAAAATGATTTTATTAAATGGAATAAAAACAAAAATTATTTTGTAATGGGAAATCAAGACCCTTTTTTTAATAAAAAAAATAGAGCTAATGCTTTACAAGCTTATCAACTAAAGCATTTTTTTATCGAAACATTTGAAGGCAAACACCAAATTAATTTATCGCTTCTTAAACGAATTTTAAATAATATTAAAAATTAAGTAGTTTTGGCATAGTATTAGCAAAGTGTTTTTAAAAAATATTTAAGTATGCGTTTTTTAATTTTAATTTTTATGATGGGTAGTTTTTTTGCAAATGCCCAAAAATCGAAATCACAGGTCATTTTAGATAATCTTACCAAGAAGATGAAAAATGAAAAAGCCTTTTATATTGAATTTAGCGCAAACATTAAAAACTCCGTAACTGGTCTTAATGAGAATGAAACTGGAAAAGGGTGGGTTAATGAAAAGAAATTTTATGCTTCTTATGGAGACAACACGATGATTTCCAATGGAACAAAAGTATGGACAATTGTTAAAGAAGAAAAAATGGTTTATCTATCAAGTATCGGTTCTGATGAAGAAGAGATGAATCCAAAAAAATTAATGACCATATGGGAAAATGGATATTTCAATAAATATTTAAAAGAATCCAAGTTAAATAACACCCCTGTCCACCTAATTAAACTTACTCCTAAATCAAAAGATTCTGAATACAGTTCTATTGTTTTAGCTATTTCAAAAAAAAATAATGCCTTAAAAAAAGTGAAATTAAAAACCGATGATGGAACGACGATGACATATTCTTTAATGAAATATAATTCTAAGCCTTCGATTAGTAATGAAAAATTTATCTATAATGCAAAAAAATATCCCGGGTATAAACTAATCCGAGATTAAACTGTTCTACTTTCTTTATTCATTTGTAAAAGCTTTGTTGTAAATTTGCAAAATATATGAGTCAAGATATCAAACTTAATACAATACAAGAAGCAATTGAAGACATTCAAAATGGCAAAATAATCATTGTTGTAGACGATGAAAATCGTGAAAATGAAGGCGATTTTTTAACTGCCGCTAGAAATGCTTCTCCGGAAGTCATAAATTTTATGGCAACACATGGTCGAGGCTTAATTTGCACTCCACTTATCGAAGAGAGATGTGATGAGTTAGGTCTAGAAATGATGGTTCATTCTAACAATTCTCATTTTGACACGCCTTTTACTGTTTCTGTTGACCTCATTGGAAAAGGATGTACAACAGGTATTTCTGCGACAGATCGAGCCAAAACAGTACAAGCATTAATCGAACCCAACACGAAACCCAATGAATTAGGGAAGCCTGGACATATATTTCCATTAAGAGCAAAAAAAGGTGGTGTGCTGAGAAGAGCAGGTCATACTGAAGCTGCCGTTGACCTAAGTCGGCTTGCCGGGTTTGAACCAGCTGGCCTAATTGTTGAAATTATGAATGAAGATGGTTCGATGGCACGTCTTCCTCAATTAATGGAAATTGCAAAAAGATTTGAATTAAAAATCATTTCAATAGAGGATCTAATTGCTTACAGGATGCAACATGAAACTTTAATTGAAGAATTGGTAGAGATTCAACTTCCAACCAAATTTGGAGATTTTAAACTTAAAGCCTTTAAACAAATAACTACTGGTGAAGAACACCTAGCTCTAATAAAAGGAAAATGGGATCCTAATGAAGCTGTGCTTGTCCGTGTGCATTCATCCTGCTTCACCGGAGATATTCTTGGCTCTTTAAGATGCGACTGTGGAGACCAAATGGCCGACGCCATGAAAATAATTGAACGAGAAGGAAAAGGAGTTGTCCTTTACATGAATCAAGAAGGAAGAGGAATTGGACTGATTAATAAATTAAAGGCGTATAAACTTCAAGAAGAGGGTTATGACACGCTAGAAGCCAACCTCAAATTAGGCTTTAAAGGGGATGCACGAGATTATGGTGTAGGTGCGCAAATATTAAGATCTACTGGCGTAAAAAAAATGAAGCTACTGAGTAACAATCCTAAAAAAAGAACAGGATTAATTGGCTATGGATTAGAAATAACCGAAACCGTTCCAATAGAAGTTGAATGTAATATTCATAACGAAGATTACTTAAAAACTAAAAGGGATAAAATGGGTCATTCACTTAAATTAGACAAGTAATGTTAAGGGCTGAAAACCTTCACAAGTCATTTGGTGACTTGCCTATTTTAAAAGGAATAGACCTTCATGTTAAAAAAAGTGAAGTTATTTCCATTGTTGGGTCTAGTGGAGCAGGAAAAACAACTCTTCTTCAAATACTTGGAACACTTGACAAACCAGACCAAGGATTACTTCAAATTGATGGAATTAACCCCTTTGATCTTAGTCAAAAAAAAATTTCAGAGTTTAGAAATAAGTCTATCGGTTTTATTTTTCAATCACATCAACTTCTACCTGAATTTTCTACAATAGAAAATGTCATGCTGCCTTCTTTAATTAAAGGGGTTTCTAAAAAACAAGCTTATGAAGAAGCTTATAAACTTTTGGAATTATTAAAGTTAGATTCTAGGATACAACATAAACCTTCCGAGCTTTCTGGAGGAGAACAACAACGTGTTGCCGTTTGTCGATCTTTAATAAATCAACCACAAATAATTTTTGCAGATGAACCCTCTGGAAATCTTGATAGCAAAAATGCACAAGAACTGCATGAATTATTCTTTTTTTTACGAAAAGAACTGCATCAAACATTTGTAATTGTTACTCATAATGAAATTCTGGCTAACATGGCAGATAGAAAAATAATTATTAAAGATGGAATTCTCTCCAAGTAAATTTGGTAATGAAAAGGATTTAATTGATTTTCTGAACCAAAAAGCAATACAATACGAAACTCCTGAATATTTAAATAGTGATCCTTTAGGATTAGTTCATCAGTTTAAAGAAAAAAAAGACATCGAAATAAGTGGTTTGATAATCGCTTTAATTGCATGGGGAAATAGAAAGAGTATTATTAAAAGTGGAGAAAATCTTCTTAAAATAATGGATTATCGTCCACATGATTTTATAATGGATTATGAGCATATAAGTCAATTACCAAAATTTGTTCACCGAACTTTTAATACAATAGATTTGGACTTTATGTTAAGAGGTTTAAAAAGTATCTATCAAAATGGAGATCTAGAGGATGCTTTTTCTAAACATGAATTTCATAAAGGAATGTATGGCAGGATCTCCAATTTCAGATCGACCATCCTAAATGTTACACATGAAAAAAGAAGTGAAAAACATATAGCAAACCCTTTAAAGAATTCTTCCTGCAAACGGTTAAACATGTTTTTAAGATGGATGGTCCGATCATCTGAAAATGGCGTGGATATTGGTATTTGGAAGACAATAGACCCTTCGGAGCTGTATATTCCTTTGGATGTGCATTCAGGAAGAAATGCTAGACTATTTGGCCTACTTAACCGAAAACAAGACGATTGGAAAGCATTAGAAGAGTTAATGGGTAATCTTAAACGTTTTGATTCTAAAGATCCTGTAAAATATGACTTTGCCTTATTTGGACTCGGAGTATTTGAAAATTTTTAACTTACCACACATTCAAATTATTGGGGTTTTCCTTTTCAAAATCTTTCATGAGTTTTTTCCAATCCGAATTAACATCATTTGTTTCTTTCAAAATAAGCTTATAATCCATCAAATTTATATCGTACTTTTCAATCGATTCTCCTGTATAATGTTCAATCTCTTGCAATAACTGCTCTTCTTGTGTGCTACAAAAAGAAATAGCCATTCCTTTATTTCTTCCTCTTCCAGTTCTTCCGCATCGATGAACATAATTTTCTGGATTATCTGGCAAGTCATAGTTTACTACATATTCTACAGCTGGTAAATCAATACCTCTTGCGGTTACATCTGTAGTTACCAAAACCTTTTGTTTGGCTTTGCGAAAAGCATTTAAAATAGAGAAACGTTCTTCTTGTGAGATTCCACTATGAATAGACAAAACATCTATACCTACTCTATTCATGGCATTTTGTACTCTATCTGCCCTTATTTTTGTTCGAACAAAAACAATTATAGAAGAATCCGAATATTCATTAATTAAATTTTCCAAAAAAAATCGTTTATCATCCATTTGAATAGATATCACAGAATGCATTACATTTTTAGAGACTGGATTTTTTGGGGAAAATTGAATTCTAATTGCATTATTAACGACTTTATATGCAAGGCTTTTAATTTTTTTATTAATAGTTGCACTAAAAAATAAAGTTTGTCTTTTTTTTGGTAAATATCTCATGAGATCTTCAATGTCTTTTTTAAATCCTAAGCCCAGCATAATATCAGATTCGTCTAAAACTAAAGTTTGGATATTTCTTAAATTCAAATATCCTTGAGCATTTAAATCAAACATTCTACCTGGAGTGGTAACCAATACATCCGCTTTTTTTAATAATTGATCAATTTGTTTATTTTGATCAACACCACCATGAATAGCTATCGTTTTTACATTTGTTTTTTTTCCTATTTCTTTAAATACATCTGAAATTTGTAAACACAACTCTCTAGTTGGAACCATTACTAAACAACTTAAGTGTTTTCTATTTACTTGATTTGTAATTATACGTTCTAATATAGGAATTACAAAAGCTGCTGTTTTTCCAGTTCCAGTTTGAGCTACAGCCATAACATCTTCTCCTTTTAGGATATAGGGAATAGCCTTATACTGAATATCAGTTGGCTTTTTAAAATCCATTTCCTCTAATTGAGATAAAATCGATTTAGATATATTATATGCACTAAACTTCATAACAGAACATAAAAAAACCGTCGAAAGACGGTTTATGAAACTTATTTCGTTTCAACTTCTTTTTCTGGAACTAAAATTCTTCCACAATGTTCACAAACAATAATTTTGGTTTTTTGTTTAATATCTGCTTGTCTTTGAAGAGGTATTTTATTGTAACATCCACCACATGAATTTCTACTTACTTCAACTACAGCCAAACCATTTTTATAGTTAGATCTCAAGTTTGCATATGCATTTAATAATCTATCCTCTATTCCAACTTTAGCTTTTTTAGACTTTCGTAATAATTTATCTTCGTCTTTTTGCGTTTCATTAATAATTGAATCCAATTCCGATTTCTTGTCCGTTAAATCTTTTTTTCTGAAATCATACTTTGTCGTAGTTTCTTCAAGAACTTCTTGTTTGGATGCAATTTTGAATTTTGCTTCCTTGCTTCTTTTTTCATTTAATTTAATCTCAAGTTCTTGATATTCAATTTCTTTAGAGATGGATTCAAACTCTCTATTATTACGAACATTATTTTGCTTTTCTTTATATTTTGTAATAGCAACATCCGATTCTTTAGACGAGTTTTTTCTATCAGAAATCTCGGTTTCTAACGAATCAACTTCATTTTTTATTTTCTCCAATCTTGTTTCAAGTCCCTGAACTTCATCTTCTAAATCTTCGACCTCTAAAGGAAGTTCTCCTCTTACGGTTCTGATTCTATCGATATTAGAGTCAATTGTTTGGAGATTAAATAATGCGTCAAGTTTTTCTGAAATTGACATTTCCTTTGTTTTATTTGTTGTTGCCATAAATTAACGGTAAGTAACTGGGTTTGTATTAATGTCTGTTAAATGGACCGCAAAATTACTAATTTTTTTCTTTAAATAGACAGATATTAAATTCATTGTGTATTGTTCTATTTCATAATGTCCAATATCCACCAATAAAATTTTATTTTCAGCATCAAAAAAATCGTGGTATTTTATATCTGAAGTAACAAAAACATCTGCTTGCTTTGCAATTGCATCTTTAATTAAAAACGATCCTGAACCACCGCAAAAAGCAATAGATTGCACTTTTTTATTTAAAAAATTAGTATGCTTAATAAACGGAACACGAAAAACTTCTTTTAAATTATCCAAAAAATCTATTTCTTTTAATGAAGAAGTTAATTCCCCAATCATCCCACTACCTTCAAAGCTGTTTTTGTTTTTCAACGAGAATATATCATGTGCAACCTCTTCATATGGATGTGCTTCAAACATTGCTGATAACACACTATTGAGTCTATGAGAACTAACAATATATTCAATCTTATATTCTGTGATTTCAGATTTATTATTTAATTCTCCTTGAGTTGGATTAGCACCTGCCAAAGGACGAAAGGTACCTGTTCCCTTACTTCTAAAATGACAAGAATCGTAATTTCCAATTTCCCCAGCTCCTGCAGAAATAATTGCATCATCTACTTTTTTCAAATGTGTTTCAGGTACATAAACCACCAATTTAGTTAAAACCTGCATTTTAGGTCTAAGAATAGATAAATTATGGAGTTTTAATCTATTTCCAATTTCATAATTAACTCCTAAAGGATTATTGTCTAGATTCGTATGCATCGCATAAATTGCGATATCGTTTTTAATACTTAATGAAATTACACGTTCTATATAATTATTTTCATTTAATGCTTTAATTCCTTTAAAAATTATAGGATGATGTGCGATAACAAGAGAACTGTTTTTTTTTATTGCTTCTTGAATAACTGCTTCTGTACAATCCAAACAGACTAAAGCAGAATTGATTTCTTTATTTTTATCCCCTATTAATAATCCACAATTATCATAAGACTCTTGGGATGACAAAGGAGAAAAAGATTCTAATATATTACATATCTCTTTTAAGCGCATGCGATTATTTTTTAAACAGAAAAACATAAATTTAAAAATTAAATGTGACCCATTATAAATTAAAACATATTTTTGGCAAATGTTAAGTAAAGTAGATTGGTTTGAAGAATGGTTTGATTCTCCTTATTACCATGTTTTATATAAAAATAGAGATCAAAAAGAAGCAGATAAATTCATCCATAACCTGGTGAAAAGACTTGACATTAAATCAAAATCAAAAATATTAGATTTAGCTTGTGGCAAAGGCAGGCATAGCCTTATTCTTAATCAATTAGGCATGCATGTTAACGGTGTAGATTTATCTAAAAATAGCATAAATGAAGCAAAGAAAAAACAAAATAAAACCCTTGATTTTGCTATTCATGATATGCGAGAGGTTTTCAAAAAAAACAAATACAATTATGTTTTTAACCTTTTCACTAGCTTTGGTTACTTTGAAAACATGAACGACAACATTAAAATGCTAGATTCTATTTCTAAAATGCTTTTAGAAAAAGGAATTCTTATTATCGATTTTTTAAATGCGGAAAAAGTAGTAAAAAACCTTATTCGCTATGAAGAAAAAAAAATAGAAAACACCACTTTTAAAATAAACCGTTTCATCAAATCCAATAAAGTTTATAAGGAAATAAGCATAGAAGATAATGTTAAACATAAATTCACCGAACGTGTTCAGTTATTTTCACTCAATGAATTTAAAAAGCTTTTAAATCCAAATTTTGAAATCCTCCATACTTTTGGGGATTTTAATTTAAATAGATTTGATGTAAAACACTCCAATAGGCTTATTATTATTGCTCAATTAAAATGACAGAACTATTATATATCTTTTTTTTAATAAGCAGTGTCCTTCTAGGAGGATTATTTGTTCATTGGAACATTAAAAAAAATTCGAATCATAAAA
>JAQWKT010000055.1 GCA_029247685.1 Crocinitomicaceae bacterium
GTAACGGTACCCTGATCTTCAATGTCTCCCCAAACCAATGCCATATATCTTCTATCTGTTGTTCTATCATAAAATTGTTTTGCTAAGTGAGTGAGCGCTTGTTCTGTTTTTGCGACAACTAATAAACCAGAGGTGTTTTTATCTAGACGATGTACCAATCCTGGTCTTCCATGTTCTGAATTTTTTGATTTTGGTAGATTTTCAAAATGAAACAATAAGCCGTTTACTAATGTTCCTGTATAGTTAGCATATCCAGGGTGAACCACTAAGTTCGACGGTTTATTTACTACAATCGTATCGGCATCTTCGTGCACAATATTTAATGGAATATCCTCCGCAATTAACTCCTTATCTCTAACAGGGTATGGTAAAACAATTGAAATGGTATCGTTTGGTTTTACTCTATAGTTTTGTTTAACAGAAAGCTCATTTACTTTTATGTTTCCATTTTTTGCAGCCAACTGAATCTTATTTCTAGAAGTGTTTGCAATTTTGTCCATTAAAAACTTGTCAATTCTTATGAAATCTTGTCCTGGATCGACTAAAAATCGATAATGCTCAAAGAGTTCCTCCTCTTCATTTTCAACAATTTTGTTGGGTTGCTCCTCCACTATCTTTTTATTATCTTATAACGTTTATTTGACAAGCCAATAATTTCAATAAAATAAATACCGCTTGAAAAAGAGCTTAAATCGATTTGGCTACTTGAACAAACATGTAGCAAGTTTCCGGTTGAATTAAAAACATGAACCTCATATAATTCATCTAGGCCTTTTATTTTCAATAAACCATACGTTGGATTTGGATAAAAAACCAAATTAGTAGATAAGGTGCTTTGCGTAGTTAACTGATTATCTAGATCCGTAGAAAAAACAGGCCTTAGCATTGCTGAGCCATAAAAAGGAGAGGTAAACCAATTAACACCACCATCAGTACTATAATTTATAAATGAAGAATTGTCAATATTTCTATCTAATCCCAAATTCAAACGATCTGCATCTAGTTGTCTCCAACCAACAAAAAAAGATGTCCCCACAGAAACCTTAAGGGTGTCGGTAAAGTAATAAGTATGAAATAAATTTATTCCATTTTTATAAATTGGTTGACGAGGAAAAAAGATATCGTCTTCATATAAGACATTTCCCGGCACTCCATTGTTATTCTCCCAAACAGTTAGCAAAAACAAATTATTGGAAACATCATTAACCGAGGGAACAAAATGCATAGAGACACCAATTAAAGAATCGGATTCATAAGTGTCATATTTTATGGCTAATCTAGATTGAGTTCCTGTAGGTCCAAACGCAGCTTCAGCAGAACCATCATCATAGCTATAGTAATTTTGAAACTTCTGCGCAAAAATAGTCGAATCGTTTTGCGAAAAATTTGGAAATTGAGCAGTTGCTTTTGCCACAACTTCAAATTCTTGAAAAAGCTCTGGTTCATTTTTTTCAAATTCATATCCCCCTGATAAATCATGAGTTGAGAGGATGATGGACATTGGATCATAATTAATGTTCTGGTTGGCTAGATTAAATCCAGGAAGAATGAAATTGCCTTTTAATGCTCCATTTTTAAATATCTCTATTGTTCCATCCTGATAATTCTCAGGGGTATTACTTCCATTATGAAGAGTTATAAATAAGGAATCTGACATTTTATTTTGAGTCGAATTTTGATAATGATCCCAAGGAACAGAAGTATACGTATCTAGCAGGCTATTTAAAGGATATGAAAAAGCAAAATCTTTAAAAATAGTATCGGAGAAGTCCGAATTTTCTCTCAAATGAACATAATCAATGTGAAAATGATCTAATCCTCCAGCAAGAGAACCATAATTCTTAAATCTAAATTGAAATGCATTAGTGAAAAAAGCAGGATTTACTAAAGGGATATGAACACTTTTAAAAGCTTGACTTGAATCGCCATTAACACTCCAAATGTGTTGCCATTGATCTGATAAAGAGTTATAAAACTCAAGAATCAAGGAATCCCCATCTTCGGGTTCATCACCTAGTCCTTGTGGTTGATATAAAAAACTTAAATAAACAGAATCAGCAACCCCAATAGCACTAAGATTTATTGGCTTAGAAGTAAGAAAATCGGCATAATCGGTAATCGCCGAAGCGATTTGATAAGGATAACCATATTCATCAAGACCATCAAAAGTAACAACCCCTAAAGAGGGAGGGTTGGATGCAAATCTATAATTATGATATGCATAGCTATCTAACCAAATTTTAGAGCTATTAGATATCGGCATGAAAAATATATTTATTGAATCCTGAACAAAAGGAGGGTTTGTTACCCAAATAGTATCGGAATCATTGCTTATTCCAATGGTGTCATAAATATAAAAGGGAGGATATAACTGTAGTGTATTCGTATCTATAGGATAGGAAGTTAAATCGCACACTTTTACGGATATGCTATTGAAAACAGAATCGGTGTATACTCCCGTTAAAACATCATAGGTTCTTTTAAAAGTCTGTTGATCGGTATAAAAGATAGAGATTGGCAAAGGAATATTTGTCAGCGTATCTAACAAATGATAAAATAATTGATTGGATATCCCTGGCGCATTATAATCGTTGGAATATTGTTGGAATTTATTGGATGAAAACTCATCAAATAAAGGAAGAGATAAGGTATCTGAAAAATAAATGAACGAACTATCTAGTCCTTGATTCGATTTATTTATAGACTTTTTATTAGCTAAAAAAGGATTGCTTGACAAAGGCCCTATTTCTATATTTTGAGACCAGGAAACTATAGAAAATAGACTGAGGATTAAAAAAAATATCTTACTCATAAATATAATAACGGATATAACTTAATTTTCTTATAAGAAATCAAAAGGGTTTATAAACTATCATTTGGCAATGTTTCAAACTGATCTATATTTTCATCTTGATTATTTAAATGTTGATCATTTATAATGACATCAATTTTAGCATTTATCTGAACTTGTCTTGTTTTAGGAATTGTTAATCCTTCATAATAGCTAGGTTTTGTGGAAAAAACTCTTGCTTTATATCCTGACTTTGGAAAGTCATTAATGTTGTTTCTTGGATAATTAGGTTTCGTTTCTTCACAATCTGAACACCCAATGATATAATCTTTTATCCCTAGCATATTAAGTTCTGCCTTAACTTGATTAATTGTTTTTCCATAAAAATCAGGGAAAGGTATTTCTTTTTGAACTAATACGGCTTCTCCCTTATAAAGAATTATTTTAGCACCAACACGAACTTTTGTTCCTTCGATAACCTTCTTGCCATTAAACTCTTGTTTAAAAATAAAACCAGCTAAATTCTGAGAAACTGGTTTTTTTATAATTTGGTAAGTAAGCCCCCGACTAGTTAATAATCTTAATGCATACCTTGCTGTTTTATTAATTAGGTTTGGAACCTCCACAAACTTATTTTTAGTAGAGACTCTAAATGAAATAACTCTTCCAGACTTAACCGAAACACTTGTTTTAGCTGTTGGCAGAGGAAATTGAACTAAAACTGTTCCATTTGGTTTAATCGAATCATATATAGAATCAGTTATTTGTGGTCTTAAACCTAAAGCAACAACATCCTTTTTTACAAGATTCATTTTTTTTCCAACAAAATTGGGAAGTTTTATTTTTTCTCCATGATTAGTGATCTTTGTTAAATGGTGTTTTAGCATAAAAAACAAACCAACATATAAAATTATAGCAAGACCTACATTAATTAAAATTGGCCTCCAAATTTTCCAAACAAAAACTGTTTTGACAAAACGACTGTTTCTGATTTTTTTAAAAAAAGAAGAAAATTTATCTGAAAGAGAAGATAAATAAGGTTTAATTTTTGAATAAACAGATCCTTTACTCATATCAACTTGTAAAGTTATAACAAATAACGGATTAAAACATTAAAAATTAGGAGACAAATCGTGAGATTTATAAAAATCCTCAATGTATGCTACGGCTTCATCTGCAGAATCTACAAGATGTAGTAAACCTAAATCTTTTTTGGAGATGTTCTGTTCTTTTTCAAGCATTTGCATCGTTATCCAATCAAATAATCCTTTCCAATATTCTTTGCCAATTAAAACAACAGGTCTTCGAGTGATTTTATTGGTTTGAATCAAAGTGATTGCTTCAAAAAGTTCATCAAGTGTTCCAAAACCACCGGGCAGAACAACAAAGCCTTGAGAATATCTAACAAAAATCACTTTTCTAACAAAAAAATAATCAAACTTCAAATTATTTTCCTCATCAATATACTTGTTAAAATGTTGCTCAAATGGAAGTTCAATATTGAGACCTACAGACTCTCCGCCACCTTGATATGCTCCCTTATTCGCAGCCTCCATTATCCCCGGACCACCTCCAGAAATAACCCCATAACCAGCCTCTGCAAGTTTTTGAGATACTTCAACGGCTTGCTTGTAATAATTGTTGTTTTCTTTAGTTCTTGCAGAGCCAAAAACGGAAATACAAGGACCGATTTTAGACATTTTATCATAAGCATCAACAAATTCAGACATTATTTTGAAGATTGACCAACTGTCATTACTTTTGATTTGGTTCCAGTTTTTTTTGATTTTACTCATTCTAGTTAATTTCTATTCTAAGACGACTAAATTAAAAGAAAATTTCCACCTCTAAGGTTAAAACGTGAAAAGACTATCAAATATTCTGTTTCTTGCATTTCTACTTCAAGCAATGCTTTTTTATACGCAAAATTCGATTAATAGAGATAGCTTAACAATAAACAAATCAAGATTAAGTCTTGTCTCTATAGGTCAATTAACGGCAATAGGATCAAGTGGAGTTGGGTTGCACTCTCTTTGGTATTCAAACAACGCACCTTCTAAATTTCATCTATTTAACGACTTTGGAAACTGGAATAACATGGATAAAATTGGTCATTTATATTCAAGTTATCAACTTTCAAAAGTTTCATATTCCTTATTCAAATGGACTGGCATGAATGAAACTCAAAGTACATTTGCTGGAGCTGCTACTGGATTATGCTTTGAAAGCATGATTGAAATAATGGATGGGTTTAATTCAGGATGGGGGTTTTCAATTAGTGATATGGCTTCCAATATTTTGGGGGCAGGATTATTTAGTAGTCAACAATTAATGTTCAAAGAACAATTATTTATTCCAAAATTCTCCTACCATCCAACAAGCTATGCTTTAATTAGACCTGAAGTTTTAGGAAAAACACATGTAGAACGTTTCTTTAAGGACTACAATGGTCAAACATATTGGCTATCATTTTCTCCGAAATCCATATTTAAAAATAGTAAATTACCAGAATGGTTTTGTTTTTCCATTGGCTACAGCACCGATAAAAAATTAATTGGAAATAGCGATTACTATATGAGTTCCAACGAAACTTTTATTGCAAAAAAAGAATTTTTATTTTCTTTAGATATCGATTTTCAAAAAATACCCTGCAAGAATAAATTTTTAAAATTTATTTTAGGCCAACTAAATTATTTAAAAATACCCTTCCCTACTCTAATTTGGCAACAAAATAAATTATTATTTAATCCACTTTATTTTTAAAAAACCTTTTTGTTTAACTTTTATTTAATTTTATTAAACATTTTTGTTTATATTTGATGATATAACTTTAAACATAAAACATGTCAACTCTAGAATTTAACCAAGCATTAATGGATTTAGAAAACAACCTTGTTTCCTTCGCCCTTACTTTTACTAAAAATTTAGAAGATGCTAAAGATTTAACACAAGAAACCTTTTTAAAAGCAATTAGGTATCGAAAATATTATACGCCTAAAACAAATTTTAAAGCCTGGACTTTTACCATCATGAAAAATATTTTTATCAATCAATATAGAAGAAAAACTAGGTCTAAAACTATTTTTGATCACACTAAAGATTCCTATTTAATTAATAATAATTCTTCCTCAGAAAAGCCAAATAATATTCTATATAAAAAAGAAATAGAAAATTATGTGCAAAAACTTGACAATGAATATAAAATTCCATTTAATTTGCACATGGAAGGATTTAAATATAAAGAAATTGCAGATAAATTGAATATTCCTATTGGAACTGTTAAAAGCAGAATTTTTATTGCAAGAAAAAAATTAATGAAATCCTTACCTGAATATACGTTTTCTTCAAATTAAATGAAAAAAAATATTACGGTTATCGGAGGAGGAATATCGGGTCTATCCTGTGCCTCTTTCTTAGCAAAAAAAGGACATCATGTAACTGTATTAGAAAAAAACAAAACTATAGGAGGTAGAGCAAGATTTTTTGAAGCAGAAGGATTTAAATTTGATATGGGACCAAGTTGGTATTGGATGCCAGATGTATTTGAGAGGTTTTACAATCAATTTGGATATAAAACCTCCGACTTTTATTCTTTAAAAAGACTAGACCCATCCTACAGAGTTTATTGGGAAGACAATACCCACGATGATATTCCTGCAGAATTAAACGAAATTCATCAATGGTTTGAGGCAAATGAAAAAGACAGTTCTAAACATTTGTCTAAATTCTTAGAAGAAGCAAAATACAAATACCAAGTTGGCATGAGTGATTTTGTATTTAAACCAAGTTTAAAATACACTGAATTTTTAGACCCTAGACTATTAGTTGATGCATTTAAATTAGATCTTTTTACTTCATTTTCTAAATACATCAGAAAATCTTTTAAAAATCCCAAAATATTATCACTTCTTGAGTTCCCTACTTTATTTCTTGGAGCAATGCCCAGCAAAACTCCTGCTTTATATTCTTTAATGAATTATGCAGATATTTGTCTTGGCACTTGGTACCCCGATGGTGGAATGAATAAAATAATAGAAGCATTTGAAAAAATTGCAATCAAACAAGGAGTAGAAATAAAGACAAATCACAATGTTGAAAAATTAACATTTAAGGGCAAAAAAATTGAGAAGGTGCATACAAACCAAGGTGAATTTGCAACAGACATTCTTGTTTCTTCAGCGGATTACCAACACACTGAATCCAAACTTTTAGGAAAATTTTCCAATTACAAAGATTCCTATTGGAACAATAGAACTATGGCACCATCAAGCTTGTTGTTTTATCTTGGAGTCAACAAAAAAATTAACGCTTTAAAGCATCACAACCTATTTTTTGATGAAAGCTTTGATCAACATGCTACAGAAATCTATGAAAATCCAAAATGGCCTAAAGCACCATTGTTTTATGCTTGTGCTCCATCCAAATCAGATAAAACCGTTGCACCTGAAGGGTGTGAAAATTTATTTTTACTAATGCCAATTGCTCCAGGAATAAACGATGATGAAAAAACAAGGAATCATTACTTTGAAGTATTATTAAATAGAATTGAAAAAAGAACCGGAGAAAAGATAAAAGACAGCATCATATACAAAAAAAGCTATTGTTTAAAAGACTTTGTGGCTGACTATAATGCTTTTAAAGGAAATGCCTATGGATTAGCTAATACACTTAATCAAACTGCTATATTTAAGCCTTCATTAAGAAATAAGAAACTTAAGAACATGTATTATACTGGTCAACTTACCGTTCCAGGACCAGGCGTGCCACCTTCAATAATTTCTGGAGAAGTGGTAGCAAATCAAATACAAAAATCATAGCAAAAAAAAATGAAAGTAATTTTTGATAACATAAGCCATGAAATAAGTAGGCTAACCACAAGAAGGTATAGTACTTCTTTTTCCTTAGGAATACATTTTCTAAATAAAAAGCATCACAAAGCTATTTATGGCATTTATGGGTTTGTTAGATTTGCAGATGAAATTGTTGATAGTTTTCACGATTATAATAAGCAAAAATTATTTGATGAGTTTTCATCAGACACCTTTAATGCTATTGCAAATAAAATATCATTAAATCCCATACTTAATAGCTTTCAATGGGCTGTTAACAAATACAATATTCCTCACGATTTAATTCATTCATTTCTTCACTCTATGGAAATGGATTTAAACGAAGATGCACTTTATGATGAAGATAAATTCAAAAAATACATCCTTGGATCGGCTGAAGTAGTTGGACTTATGTGTCTTAAGGTTTTTGTTGAAGGAGATGAAGAAGACTACAAAGAGTTAAAGCCTTGTGCAATGTCTTTAGGTTCTGCATTTCAAAAAATAAATTTTTTAAGAGACATTAAAAATGATTTTCATTCTTTAGGAAGAAGTTATTTTCCAGATGTATATTTATATCAATTTAATGATCTAATAAAAAAAGATTTAGAACTCGATATTC